>CAYGTG010000646.1:0-5178 GCA_964352485.1 uncultured Nannocystaceae bacterium
GCTGGTCGACGTCGAGGTGACGGCGACCGAGATTCAGGTCAACCGGCTCGATCAGCGTGAAACCGCGCGCGCTGGCCAGTCCGCTGGCGGTGCGGGGCCGAAAAGCGTCGCGACCACTGTGAACTCTTTGCATAGGGGGACCGTTTCGAAGCCGTCGGGACGAAGCACCCACCGAGGCCAAACCTGTTGGATTGACCGGGCAATTGTTGGAAGAGGGCCGCTGAGGCCCGCGCGGGTGCGGCATCGACGTCAAGGCGACCTACGGACAATGCAATCGGCGTGCCGAGGATCCACGGGTCGGCTCTACAAGCCTGCGAGGATGTTGCCCGGCTAACAGGATTGTGCGTCTTCGTGAAGTGGCGTACAGTGCCGACGCATATGGCTCGCGGTGCAAAAGAAGATCCGGCCAAAGATGAAAAGCGCGCAATGTGGTACCTGCGCAAGATTCCCCTCCTGGAGGGAGTCGACCAGGGCCGCCTCCAGCAGCTCGCTGCGGCCGTCGAGATCCGCGAGATTCCAAGACGGCAGGTCATCTACCTCCCCGGAGATCCCGGAGACCGGGTGTTCTTCATCAACGGGGGTCGGGTCAAGTGCAGCAAGGTCACACGTGACGGGAAAGAGCTGACGCTTGCCTACCGTGGCGCCGGCCAGCTCTTTGGCGAGCTCTGCGTCATCGACGGAACGCCCCGGGACGAGATGGCCGAGGCGATGAAGAACGCGATCATCACCGAAGTGCCCCGGGAGCTGTTCACCGAGCTGCTGCAGACCGACAACAAGCTCTGTTTCAACTTCGCCTGCATCATCGGGGACCGCCGACGGCAGATCGAGACCAAGCTCGAGCACCTCGTGTTCCGGGACGTCCAGGCGAAGCTCGCCGCGCTGCTGCTCGACCTCGGTGAGGAGTACGGCGTGGAGTGCGAGGACGGTCTACAGATCGGACTGAAGATCACGCACCAGGAGATGGCGAACCTGATCGGCTCCACCCGGGAGACAATTTCCCTGACGCTGGCGCAGTTCAAGAAAAAGAGTCTGTTGGACCTCAACGGCCGGACCGTCGTGCTCAAGGACCAAGAAGGCCTCACGGCGATGAAGTGAGCCGTCCCAGCCGCCGCAGGACGGGGGCCAGCACCCGACCGGTGTGGCTGTGCTTGCACTTCGCGACCTGGGCCGTTGTCCCGGCGACCAGCACCTGACCGCCCCCGCTTCCGCCTTCGGGCCCCAGGTCGATCACATGATCGGCACGCGCGATTACGTCGAGGTTGTGCTCGATCACGATGACCGTGTTGCCGCCGTCGACGAGTCGCTGGAGCACGCCCACCAGGAGGGTGACATCGACGAAGTGCAGCCCGGTGGTCGGCTCGTCGAGGATGTACAGCGTGGATCCTGTCGCCTTCTTGGAGAGGTCTCGCGCAAGCTTGATGCGCTGAGCTTCTCCCCCGGACAGCGTCAGCGCACTCTGGCCCAAGGGGACATACCCCAGGCCGACGTCCCGGAGGACCTCGAGTTTGGCCCGCATCGCGGGATACACCACCAGAAAATCGTAGGCCTCTGCGACCGACATCGCCAGGATGTCCGCGATGGTCTTACCCCGCAGCGTCACGGCGAGCGTCTCGGGGTTGTATCGCCGCCCTTTGCAGGTATCGCACCCGGCGAACAAGTCCGGCAAGAAGTCCATCGCGATGCGCCGAACGCCTTCCCCCTTGCACGCCTCGCATCGACCCCCTTTGACGTTGAACGAGAACCGCGACGGCGGGTACCCGCGCAGCTTGGCCTCGGGAAGCTGGGCAAACACCGTCCGAAGCTCGGACAGCAGTCCGGTATAGGTCGCCGGGTTGCTGCGAGCGCTGCGTCCGATCGGGGACTGGTCGACATGCACGACCTTGTCGAAGCGTCCAAGGCCCACGACGGCGCTGTGGGGTAGGCCGCGCCGCATCGCTCCGTTGAGCACCCGGGCCGCCTCGGGCAGCAGCGTGTCGACGACGAGGCTCGACTTGCCCGACCCGCTCACTCCACTCACGCAGGTGAATCGGCCCACCGGGAAGCTCGCCGTGACGTCCCGAAGGTTGTTGCCTCGCGCACCTTCAACGACGAGGCTTGCGGTCTTTCCTTTGCGACGGACCGGTGCGGGCCCGACGTCTCGGCCGGACAGAACGCGCCCCGTTGCAGACTCGGGGTGTGCGCACAACTCCTGCACCGTCCCCGCCACAACAACCTGACCTCCGAGGACACCCGCTCCTGGCCCCATGTCCACGATCCAGTCTGCGGCCCGCATCGTGTCCTCGTCATGCTCGACGACCAACACGGTGTTGCCGAGGTCTCGAAGACGATGCAGCGCGGCGATTAAGCGGTCGTTGTCTCGCTGATGCAGGCCGATGCTGGGCTCATCGAGGATGTAGGTGATCCCGACCAGCCCCGCCCCCACCTGTGTGGCGAGCCGTATGCGCTGGGCCTCGCCGCCGGAGAGCGTCCGAGCGCGGCGCTCGAGCGTCAGGTATCCGAGCCCAAGCGCGTCGAGAAATCCCAGGCGCTTTTTGACCTGCTCGAGCACGACCTGGGCTATTTCTTCATCGGCTCCGCGCAGGGTCAGCCCTTCGATCCAAGTTCGAAGCTCCCCCAGCGGCCAGCGCGACGCTTCGTGCAGCCCGTGGCCGTCGACCTTGACCATCCGCGCCTCCAGTCGCAGGCGGGCGCCCTCGCAGGCCGGGCAGACCGTATCCGTGAAGAAGCCCCGCAAGCCGCGCGCGACGTCTGGTTCGTCGTCTTCGTGCTCCTCCTCATCGATGAGGCGGCGCCGCATCCACGGCAGGACACCTTCGAGCGGCTTGCGAAGGCCCTGTGGAACGGCCACCCCTGACCCCTCCAACACCAGCAGCTTGGCCTGGGGATCGAGCCGCCGCCACGGGAACGACCCGGCTTCGCCCAAGATGGTCAGCACCTGCTTTCGAAGCGTCGCACTGCCGCGACCGGTGAGCGGCGCGATGGCCCCGCCCGCCACGCTGTTCCGCTCGTCTGGAATGACCAGGGAGAGATCGGGCGTGAAGCGGGTGCCCAGGCCGTCGCAGTCTGGGCACGCACCGGCGGGAGAGTTGAACGAGAGCAGGCTGGGCGTGAGCTCGGGATAGGCCAGGTCGTGCTCGTGGTCGGCAAACCGCTGGCTAAACCGAAGCACGTCGCCGGGGACCGTCAGCACCTTGACCACGCCCTGACTCAGGCGCGCGGCGATCTCCAGCGAATCCGCGAGCCGGCCCCGAATGCCGTCCTTGAGCTTGAGCCGGTCGACGTACACCTCGATGGTGTGTCGCACATCGGGGTCCAAGCGCTGCGGCTCGCCGAGGTCGCAGACCTCATCGTCGATGGCCACCCGGGTGAAGCCCTCGCGCCGAAGCTCATCCAGCGTGTCGGCATGGTCCCCCGGCTGAGCGACGACCACGGGCGCGAGGATCGAAAACCGGGTCCCGTCTTCCAGGGACAAGACCGCCTCGACCATGTCTTGGACGCTGTGCCGCTGCATCTTCTCGCCCGAGCGGTGGCTGTACACCTCCCCCACCCGGGCGTAGAGCAGCCGTAGGTAGTCGTCGATCTCGGTGACCGTCCCGACGGTGGACCGGGGGTTTCGAGCCCGCGATCCCTGGTCGATCGCCACCGCTGGCGAGAGGCCCTCGATCAGATCGACATCGGGCTTGGGAAGCTGGGAGAGGACCTGACGGGCGGCGACGCTCAGACTCTCGACGTAGCGCCGCTGTCCCTCGGCGAAGATCGTGTCGAACGCGAGCGAGCTCTTCCCCGATCCGGATGGACCCGTGATCACCACGAGCGAATCGCGGGGGAGGTCGAGGTCCACACCGCGGAGGTTGTGGGTTCGGGCGCCCCGGATGACGATCTTGGATGCGCTCACGGAGGAAACGGCTCCCCGCGCGCCAATCCGATCGCAGCCCGCATGCTGGCGGGGTTGGCGATGCCGCGGCCGGCAATGTCGAGCGCCGTGCCGTGGTCGGGCGAGGTCCGCACGAAGGGCAGACCGAGCGTCACATTCACACCGTCGTAGAAGTGCAGGAGCTTGAAGGGGCCCAACCCCTGGTCGTGGTACATCGCGACGACGCCGTCGTAGTGGCCTTGGTGGTGCGCGGCAAAAGCGGTGTCGGCCGGCAGGGGGTCAGAGAAGCTCGCGTACGGCTCGCCGGCCCGGAGCTGCGCAACCGCCGGCGCGATGACCGTAGACTCTTCGTGGCCGAGCATGCCCCGCTCGCCCGCATGGGGGTTGAGTCCGAGCACCGCGATGCGCGGCTTGGCGATGCCAAAGCGATCGCGCAACCCCTGCGCGAGGAGCCGGCCCGCCCGCACGACGGCCACCGAATCCAATCGCCGCGCCACCTCACGCAGCGGGATGTGGATGGTTGCCAGCACGACCCGAAGCGCGGGACCGGCCATCAGCATCGCCACCTCGCAGTCGCCGGCCCGATGCGCGAGGTACTCGGTGTGCCCGGGGAACTCGAACCCCTCCTGCTGACACGCCTTCTTGTCGATCGGCGCCGTGACCAGAGCCGTCGCGGGGTTCTGCAAGACCGCGTCGACTCCGCGGGCGAGCGCGTCGGTCTGGCGCAAGCCTGCTTCGCCCTCGACCAACGGCCGCAGCGCCGCCCAGCCGGGCCTCGCCCAGGGCGCCGAGACCGTGGCGGCCCGGTGCGCAAGCGCGGCAGGATCGGCAATCACGCGGTCTGTGGGGCGAAAAACCCCATCCGCTGCGAGTTGCAGCAGGAGTTCCAGGCCCACGCCGCGGGGGTCGCCCTGCGTGATCACCAGCGGCGCAGAGGTCGTTGCAGTCCGGGGACTCATGGCGCGCTCTCGCAGCACATTCTACCATCGAGGCCATGCGACGCCGGTCAATCCTGTTCGCGTGCCTGCTCAGCGGCTTGGCGGCCGATGCTCAGGCCGCGCCGCCGGGCAGCACCGAGCATGGCTCGAGCTGGGGGGACAGCAGTGTTCTGCCCCGAACGCGCTCTCCGGCCGTGGTTGGACAAAACCGCGATGGCCGGAAGTCCGACGCCGCCCGGAGCACATCGAGCTGGACCCGCGCCACGCTGCGCAGCCCGTTTCCCGACGGCAGGCGTCGCGTGCCTCGCACCCGCGTCCCCGCGCCGTTCGGCGACCAGCTGATCCCGGGGGAGAAGTTTCGCTTCG
>CAYGTG010000647.1:0-1149 GCA_964352485.1 uncultured Nannocystaceae bacterium
CAGCCCAGACGCGTGCCGAGTCGAGTCACGCCGAGTCCATTCGCGTACCGCTGAGCGTCCTCGATCATCTCATGGTCCTCGTGGGCGAACTGGTTTTGGTGCGGAACCGAACGCAGCAGAACTTCGAGAAGAAAGTCCTGCGCGATCGAGGCCTCGCGACCGGTGTTGACCGACGCTTGATGCAGCAACTCGACCTCGTCACCACAGGAATCCAGACGACGGTTCTCCAGACCCGAATGCAGCCGATCCGCAAGGTATTTGAGAAAGTCCCGAGGGTTTGCCGGGATCTCGCTGGCAAGCTGGAAAAGCGAATCCAGCCGATTTCCCTCGGAGACGATGTCCGAGTCGACAAGGCGATCCTCGAGTGTCTCTCGGCTCCGCTGCTCCATCTGATCCGCAATGCCTGCGACCATGGTCTGGAGTCCCCCGCCGAGCGGGCGGCTGCGGGCAAGTCCCCGGTCGGGACGCTCACGGTCGAGGCAAGACTCGACGCTGCCCAGATATCGATCCTTATCACCGATGACGGCCGGGGTATCGACACCAAGCGGGTGGCCAAGGAGGCTGTGGCTCAAGGCGTTCGTGGAGCCGACGAGGTCGCGGCCATGAGCGAGGCGCAGCTGTGTGGGCTGGTCTTCGCGCCCGGATTGTCCACCGTGAAGGCGGCGACCGACGTCAGCGGGCGCGGCGTCGGGCTGGACGTGGTTCACACCGCGATCGAGGGCATTGGGGGATCTGTAGACGTGCTTTCGCGCAGCGGGGAGGGCACCACGTTCACGCTGCGGGTCCCGTTGAGCCTGGCCATCGTCTCGAGCCTGATCGTCCGCAACGACGGCGCAACGTTTGCCATTCCGCAGGTCAACCTCAAGGAGGTTCTGCGTCTCGATCGTGACGACGAAAGCGCCGCGACCGACTTCATCGGTGACCAATCGACCGTGCTTGTTCGGGGGGATCGGCTGCCCGTGGTGCACCTTGGCGCAGCGTTGGACGGCCGGGAATGCGTCCCGCCTTGCGAGCCGCATGCCTGCGCCGACGTCCCGCCCGACCAGGGGGTCGTGACGATCGTGGTCGTTCGGGTCGCGCAGCTGCGCTTCGGCATCATCGTGGCCGCGGCGGTCGGCAGCGCGGAGGTCGTCGTCAAGCCCCGCCAAT
>CAYGTG010000647.1:1159-5176 GCA_964352485.1 uncultured Nannocystaceae bacterium
TCATGGGGTCGAGGCCCCATGCGCCAACGACCACGAGTCCGCATGGTCAGCGCAGCGGACAGAGGTCGGATGAACATCGTGGATGCTGATAAGGGGTCCCCAAACCGCCGAACGGATCGTGAGTGAGCCATGAAGAAAGCCCGCAACGAGAAACATCCTCTCCATCCGATTCTCGAGCGAATGGTCGCCGAAGATCTGCTGAGTCGCGATGTCGCCGAAGACGTGTGCGTCTCGGCGCAGCGGAACAACCCGTTGCTCGGTGAGGTCATGGTGGCCTCCAGGGTCCTACGAATGGGCCAGCTCATGAAGGTGCTGGAACGGCAGGCCTGTGATCCGGGCGCAAGGCTTGGAGAGGTTGCGGTGGAACTGGGGTTTTGTACCGAGACCGACGTTCGCTGGAGCTTGACGAAGCAGGCCGAACTCTGCCGCCACCCCCTCGAGGAACTCAATGAGCGCGGACTCGTTTCACAGGGAGCTTTGCTTCAGTTCCTCATGGGCTGGATCAAGCGCAAAGAGACCCTCGCCGCCGAGGGGTTCCGGGGGGTCGCGTTTCAACCTCACTCGGGCGTGGGCTGAGGGAACTCGAGCTTCATGCGGCTCGTTCGGAGTCCTTCCCTGTCTCGGGCAGGGTCACCTTCGCGCCTTCCTTCACATACGCCCCAAGAAGGCCGATGTACTCCCCCGCCAGCGCGGTCGCCTTTTCGAAACGCTCGGGGTCATGGTTGGTCATGTTCTCGCGGACGGTGTCTTCGACCAGCACGCGAAGGTGTCGTAGCTGTGCAGCGGCAAGGCTCTTTGCCGCCTTGGCGTATTCCTGCGAAATACTGGCTCGCTCCTCGAGGCTTCCCACCTCGCGGGACTGTTCCTCGTACCAGTCGTAGTGACTCAGTAGACGAGCAGCGAGATCGAAGACCGCAGTGGACTCAGCTTCGATGACCAGAAGGGTGGATCGCTCGGAAAATCCATCGATGCGAAAACCCTCCGCGAGAACCAGTCGACACAGCCGGTCGAGCCCCCCGATGAGATGCCGGTACGCGGAGATGAAAGCCTTGGTCGACTCCAGGCGCTCCTGGGGAATCTTGAACTGGACGCAGCCCTCGGGGAGCTTGGAGCCCGTGGTGCTTCGCAGGTACTGGCGAATCGTGCTCCGGCGGGTCTCGAACTCTCGCCAGTTTCGCTTGAGGCGGTTGAGGTGGTCGGCGCGACCGAGTCGGAACAGCCCTGAGCCGTCAACCCAGTTGCCGTTGTCGGTGTCGTCGAAGAAATCAACCAGTCGTTCGGCGGCGTCCACAAGGCCGGGGACCGCCAGACACGCTTCGACGAGGTCGGCGAGCGCGCGGGCTCTGAGCACGTGTTTTCCGCGAAACTCCAGCGTGACCTCCCGAGACAACAGTTCGAGCTCCTCCTGTGGGGAGCGGCGCGATGGCCTGGGCTGGCGCGCACGCCCCCGCGTTGTCGATCGCTGCGTGCCCAACATCCTCCCTGACATCGACCCTGACATCGACGCCACTCGAGGAGTGCTTGAGGGCCCGTTTTGAGCCGGTTGTCCCGATCGGGCGTCAACGCGACCGGGGCGGCTCGCTGGACCGTAAGCCCTCGAGCTGCGTGGGGGGCATGAACTGCGCCATCCGACCGGCAAGCCCCAGCTCGATGGTCTGCTGCCAGTAGCTTCGACCGGCTCGGGCGAGTCTTCGGTCGTAGCCTGGCACGCGCCGTCCCAGTCGTTCGACGCGAGAGACGACTTGGCGAATCCCGGGCAGCACGAGTCTCGCCGAGGTTCGCGGGAGCTCGAGGGCGTCGGCCATCTCCTCGCCGAGCAGAGCACGCGCGAATCCGAAACCCAGCGCGACGTGGCGACGGGCGGTTGCTTGTGCCTTGGGATCGTCCTCGGCGACGGTGTAGCTCGGCGATTCGATGAACGAGCGCACGAGCATCCGGGCATCATCGTCGGGCTGGCCTTGCGTGATCGCGATCAGGTCGGAGAGTCGGACCGCTGAAGCTTCGCTGGTCGGGAGCAGGTCCGGCTCGACGCCAATGAGCCAGCCGTTGTAGCGCCACAGATGAAGAAAGTCGTCGACCTCCTGCGGCGTGAAGATGAACCCAAACGCGCGCGTGCCTTCGAGAAAGGCCAGCGAGAACAGCATGGTGGTGCCGACCATGTCGTGCTGGTTGATGGCGACGCCCCACGCCGCTTCGTCGTACTGCCCGGACTCGGCGATGAGATGGCGAACGGTTGCGTGCATGATGCGAACGCGGACCGTGGTTGCGAAGCCGGGACCAAACCTCCGCATGCCTCCGCGCTCGCAGACGTCCGCGACAAATCGGCACGTCTCCGCGAGGCGATAGCCGATGCGCTTTCGGTGCTCGAGTTGGCCACTGAACACCAGCGGCTTGTTGCCGCCAGGAGAGCAGTAGCCGGTGATCAACGACTTTGCGCCCAGGACGGTGCCGCCGAACAGGCCCGTGCGGAACAAGACGTCGCTGGCTCGGTCCACGGCAGCCCAGTCGACCCAGACCGGCACGTGGTCGAGCTGTTCGAACAGCGCGCGCAGGGACTCCGGAGCCTCGGGCGCGGCTTCGATGCCGCCGCGGAGGACGAGGTCGAGCAGGTGGCGGCTTTGGGTGCGGCCGAGGTCAGCAAAGTCGTGTGCGACCTCATCGGCGAGCGGGTCCGCTCGGGTGAGGGCGGGAAGAAAGCGATCGACGAGGTCTCCGTATTGCTCGCGAGCCCGCGGGAGGTTCACGGCGCGTGTTGGCAGCGCTGCACCCACCGCGCAGCTGTAGCACCGAAGCCGGCGGGCGGCCATGGACGACCCGCTGATGTCACGGATTCGGATGCTCTGCCAGGCTCATGCGGGCTGGCACGTGGGGCAGTGGCTGCAGCGCCGGCCGCCCCGTTCGTCGTCGACGATCGTGTCGTTGCATCGGTGACACGTCTGCCCCCCTCGGCGAAACACCCAGTGGCGATAGTCGCGGCGCCTCCATCCTTGAGCCTTCAGCGTTTTCGCGAGGCCCAGGTCGGTGGTCGTTCCGCCGCTCTTGTACGAGCGCCGGGGCAGCGCAATGATCGCCTTGCCCAGCGCCCGGAGCTGCTCGTCACTACAGTCCATGGGTCTGAAGTCGGGGTGGACGCCGGCCTCGAAGAGGATTTCCGAGCGCAGGTAGTTGCCCAACCCCGCAACGAAGCCCTGGTCCAAGAGCAGCGCGTTCAAGCTCCGTTTGCGGAAGCTGTCGCTGCACAGTCGCCGGCGGACCTTGGCGCCTGTGGTGGTCTTGTCGAGGCAGTCGGGCCCCAGCCTGGCGATGAACGGGATCTCTTCGACGGCCCCATCGGGCACGACCTCGATCGTGCTGGCGCTGTACAGAATCGCCCAGCGTTTGGGTGTGTAGATCGCGAAGCGAAGACTCCGGCGGGTGCTCGGAAGCTTCGGGGTCTTGGTGACGATCCACTTGCCGTACAGCTGGTTGTGCGTGAAGACCGTGAGGCCGCAGGCGAAGCGGGTGAGCATGCCCTTGCCGCGGGTGGTGACTTCAGAGATCGTCGACGCGCCGAGCTCGCTGCTGTATTGGACGAGCGCGGGGAGTCCGAACTCGACCCCATCCAACGGGACCCCGACCACGGCGGTTGCGACCTGGTCGGCGGCGCGGCGGATCTCGGGGCCTTCGGGCACGGTCGCGGCCTAGCAGGCCCTCGCCCCATCGGCTACTTGTCGTCAGCCCGAATGACTTTGACCATGTCGGCCTCGACGTTGATCGTGAACGAGCGGCGCTTGCCCGGCCACCTGAACACCACCGTGTGCTCGCCGGGGGACACCTTGTGGGAGGCGATGGGAGTCGTGCCGATGGGCTTGCCGTCTACCGTGACCTCGGCCGGGGCGGATCCGGAGTTGGTCGCAAGGCGGAGCGTTGCCTCTCCGGTTGCGAACGGGTCCTTGAGCGGCTGGTTTCCTGCGTTCTTGGGCTTCGGAGATCGCGAGGAGTCGTCTCCGGTGTCGAACGGATTCTTGAGGTCCGGGG
>CAYGTG010000648.1:0-5165 GCA_964352485.1 uncultured Nannocystaceae bacterium
ATGGGATTTCACCGGGCTCGAGGTACCCCTCGAAGAGCGGCACCTGGGCGAAGAAGACCGGCTCATCGGGCCCAAACGGATGGTCGAGTCGCTGGTAGACAACGCGCCATCGCAGCAGCGAGGTCTCGTAGTCCGTCAGATCGAAGTCGTGATCGCGACGGTCGTCGGCACCGCCCACGCGCGTGTCCTCGACCTCGACACGCTTGGGGAAACGGCCGCGGGTGCGCTCGATGCTTCGCTGCAAGGGTCGTCGTTCCAGGGCGAACCATCCGCTTTCGTCTTGGGCGTCGACCTCCAGCAGCAGCCGGCGAAACGGATCGCCGGTGGGGAATGTGTGGCCGACGTTCGTGGGCAGGATGGTCAATCTGAGAGTGTGTTCGTCGGGGCGTGCGGCGGCGACGGAAAGACCCGAGCGCAACATCGCGGGATCACGAGACGCGACAAACGCGTGGCTGCGGCCCGACACCATCTTGGGCATGTGGCAGTCTTGGCAGGTCGCGGACGCGTGCTCGGACCGCTGGTGCTCAGAGATGGTCGACTGCATCGCGAGGTCCGGCTGCCGAGGCGACGCGAACTCGTGGCAACTCGCGCACGCATCTGCGGTGGCGAACGCAGCGCTGCGGACGATCGGGTGTGGACTCGTGCTCGACGACCCCGGAGCCGCAAGCACCGCGCCCGGGGACAAAGAGCCGCCCTGGGGAACATGACAGGTGACGCAGGCCACCCCCATGTCGGCTGCGGCCGCCGTGGGGGACCGGGACGGATCGCCCTCGGGGGCATGACAGCTTCGGCAGAACGGCCGAGGTTCGCGAGCCTGCGCGAAGTCGTCTTCGGTCCACGCACGGCGATGCAACGAGCCCGACCACGTCCGAGCGGCGTCCTCATGGCAGTCCACGCACGAGGCATTGAGCTGTGCGCGCGACACAGCCGGGGCGTGTTGCGAGGGCCCTGGCATGGCAACGACGATGGGCGTGGCTGCGGAGTTGGGTTGGGCAGCCGAGGCCGCCTCACAACCGGTGAGGGCGAGCCCGAGCCCCACCGCCCACCTCCCAACTACGCCCGCTCGTGCCACCGCACGACCGTAACGCACGAGGGCCGCGGATCATTTCGCGGAATCCGTCCGGGCCGCGGATTCTTCAGTCCAGACCGGCGAGCGGATCATCGGCGTCGCCGGAGACATCCAGCTTGGGCTTGTCTTTGCCCTTGTCCTTCTTGGGCGCCGCGACCTTCGTGGGCGTGACCGTGACGGCGATCGCCAGGTTGCCCTCGATGCGCAACACCTCGCGCTTCTTCACCTTCGCGTCGAAAGCATACGGAGCGACGATGTCTTTGCCACCACGGCTGTAGGCCACGGTGATGCTGAGCTTCTTGCTGTTGCCTTCCCGGTCGACGCGAAGGTTCAGCTTGTGCTTGGTGCCATCCTCCTCGATCGACAGCGTGCCGTCTTCGTTCCACTCGAGCTGGGTCGAGCCTTTGACGACGTCGCCGCTCTCCTGCCGAATCTCGACCTGGATGCTCGCGACCTGCTTGCTCTCTTGCTGCGCGGCCGCCTCGACTGCGGGCGCCGACGCAAGCACCGGCGTCGCGATGATTCCGAGGGATGCGGCCAGCACGGCAGCCAGTGCGCGTGGGGTAGTCCGGTGTGCTCGCATGTTGTGCATTATGGGACACCACGACCGGGGGTACTTCCGAGTTTTTGGCAGAAAAAGGGCCGCGTGATGGTGCAATCACGCGGCCGCCCGCGGTTCACGCGGTCCATGGACGAATCGTCCCCGGGAGCGTCGAGGCTGTCGGGGCGCATCTCGTGCAAGTGGCGGCCTGTGCCGTGTTTGACGAGCGTGAAGACACGAACAGCTGCCGCACTGTTGTTTGGGCTCGGTTTGGTTGGGTGCACCCCCCCGCCGAGTCTCCCTGCCACCGACGAACGGGAGGCTGAGCGGAGACAAGAGATGGCCGAGCTTCGCGCTGACGTCGCGAGACTTCGCGCTGACGTGGACGCGCTTGACGAACGGGCCAGCGCCCTGGAGGCAAGTGTCGCGAAACCAAAGGCAAGTGACGCAGCGCGAAGAGCTGACCTCGATCCTCCGCAAGAGTTGCTGGAGGCGGTGGACCTTTCGCGCTTCCTGCCGAAGATCTCCTGCGAGGCGGACGAATGCTCGGTTCCATCAGATCTGATGAAGGCATTCGCCGGACGGCCGGAAGCGGTGCTCAAGTCCGTGCGCGTCGTACCGGCCGTGGAAGGCGGCAGAAGCATGGGCATGAAGCTCTACGGGATCCGCCGCGGCAGCTTGTTCAAGGCGCTCGGCTTCAAGAACGGCGACCGCGTCACTTCACTCGGCGGCCTGTCCATTGAGGGCATAGAGTCCGTACTCGAAGCCCTCGATGCCTACGAGGCGGGGGCACCGTTCGACGTGCAGTTCATTCGAGATGCTGAGACCAAGACGATGAGGATCACGATCGTCGATTGAGCGACGAGAACTGCGGCGTGGTTCGAACAAGACGTGCCCGACGGAGCCGAGTTCGACCCGCCAACTTGAGCCTACTCGACTGCCGTGTTGAAGCCGCCGTAGACCTCGGCCTCGGTCCCGTCGCTTCCCACGACGACGGCGCTGAACGAGCCGGAGAGCATGGCACCGGACTCCCCGCCCTGTGCGTCGATCTGGATCGTGCAGGACGAGCCGGGCGTGGGGTATCGGGCGAACCACAGGTCCGAGTCGCCAGACTCGTACGCCAGCATGACCGCATCCGCCGAGCACGGGATCTCGCCCGGCCCGGTCGCCAACGGCCACTCGAGTTCCAGTGTCCAAGGCTGGCTGGTCCCGCCGAGCTCGCCCCGCACGGAGATCATGTCCGTGCTCTGTTCATAGCTTGCGCTGGCTCCATCGAACTCGACGGCTTGGCAGTCGTGAGCGATCCAGGCGGCTGCGCCGCTGGAGAAGTCCTCATCGCAGCCGATGTCGGTGACGCCGTCGGGAAGCCCTCCAGCGGCACTTTCATCCGAACCTTCGTCGCAAGCGGACAGGGTCAGTAGGAGGGTAATCGTGATGTGGGGCCTGAGCATCGCCCCCGATTATGCCGCCGGGCCGGGTTCATTTGCGCACAAGAGGCAAGCTAGATTGCAGTTTCGTCCGGCATTAATTGCGAGTCGGAAGCCGTGGTGTTGCATGTTCGTACACACCGACTTGTCCACAATAGACATACATGAATCCACGTGTGGCGTGCACTCTCACCTTCGACGCTCTGCCCGTGTTCGAGCTCCGCGGTGCTCGGCCCCCGCCGCGAGCCTCTCCGGTCGGACAACTCCTGTTGTTCTCGGCACCGACCGCTGCCTCATGAGTCTTCGTCGACGAGCGCGTCGCACCGCGCTCGTCTCGGCGTGCCCTGGGTCGGGATCCCGGGTCATCGAACGTGCCCCAAGATCTCCGGCGCAGCGGAAACGAGAGCGGAGAAATGCCCTTCGTTGGCGACGACGTGCAGCGTGGCGCTCGGCAGCCGCGCTTGGAGGTACCGGCCCCAGGATGGGGGGGCCATGGTGTCGGCGTCGCCGTAGTAAAGCGCGACCGGCACATCGATCCGCCCCAGGTCAAAACCCCAGTCACGGTACAGCGCGAGGTTCTCCGCAGCGGCCGCATCGATGCCTTGCCGGTAGCCCTCTCGCATGTCCTGGACGATGAGTCCGGCGACCTGCGGGCTGGCTGCGAACAGCCTCGCCTCGGGCGGTGACATGCGACCCCAGTCGCGGAGAAACTTCTGTGAATCGCCATAGACGCTTCGGCGATGGAAGTGCAGGAACGTGCGATTGAGTGCTGGCGCGCGGATCGCTAGCCAACGGTTGAGACGGAAAGGAACCCCCATGCCGCCGCCCTTGGCCTCCCGCGGTGCGGCCCCGGAGACTACGATGGAGGCGCGCACGCGGCCGTTTCCGGCCGCAGCCACGCTCAGCGCATTGGGGCCGCCGGCCGAGTGTCCGATGACCGAGAAGTGCTCGATCTCGAGGCGGTCGGCGAGAGCGAAAACGTCGTCGGCCCACCCGACGAAGGTGGTGTTCTCGTTCCAAGGGCAGGGTCGCGTGTTTGACACGGATGGCCAGCTCATCGAGTCGGTGTCCGCTCCGCCCGAGGCGCTGCCCTCGCTCGATGGGGCCGCCTTCGACTTCCGGGAGGATGTCGGCCTGCTCATCAACCAGAGTTGCAGGCTCATCGAAGTCGACCCTTCGACCTTCGAGGTCTTGGCGACCCACGAACTCGCCGCGGCCCATTCTGTGTCCACCTGTGCCGGCCTCGCCGTCTCGACCGAAGGCACCCTTGTGTTCGCTAGCTATGGGACCAACGAAGTCGGGGAGGTGAGCCGCGACCCCATGACGGAGATTCGAAGGATCGACACCGCCGCCATTGGACTGCCCGGCCCCGACGGCATCGCAGAGATCGCTGGAAGCTACAATTACCTGGTGAACACGACGATCGAGCCGTACTCGGCTGTCATCATCGACGGGCTGGGCAACCCACTCGTCGGGCCATCGCCGATCGGTATGGCTCCGATCTCTGGAGGCGGGCAGGTCGGACAGCCAGACTGCATGCTGACCGTCTGCAGCAACGGCAACATGTGGCTGTGCGACGCGTACCAGACCACGTGCTCGATCTTCGCCCCGTCACGCGGAGACTTTCAAGCGTGCGGCTGTCTCGCCCCGGGATGAGGCCCTCCTCCGGCGGCACCGCGTCCGGAGGGCTCACCGGGGAGCATGCCTTCGGGTCCGGATGCGGAGTCACGGAAGGTCCGGCCCGCACGGGCGACAAGATCGATCCAGGCCTTCAGCGCGGCGGGCACGGCGAATTTGTAGATCGGGGCCCCGATCACCACGGCGTCGGCGGCCTTGAGTTCTGTGATGAGCGTGTCGGGGAGGGCTGGGGACAGTCCCGGACAATCCCCGTTTCCGAGGGATGCGGGGGGCGTCCCTTCGCAGCCTGTGGTGCAACTCCCCACGAGGTCTGACTCGGTCTTTTGGCCCCTGGCGGTGTCGCCAAAGTTTGCAGTAGACCCGCTACAGCAGCACTTTGGCTCCTACCCAGGGGCCAAGATCCCTTCGCCATCCCCCGCGCGGAGTTCCACCACTGGCTGCTAGGCCTCAATCAAGCGCTCTTTTTTGAAAGTCGAATGATTGAGGGCTC
>CAYGTG010000649.1:0-3253 GCA_964352485.1 uncultured Nannocystaceae bacterium
GCCCCACAACCGTCAGCCTCACCGGGGGAACCTGGCGCGGGACACTCCGGCTGACCGCCGAGAACTGCGCCACAGGTCCGGTCAAGCTCTCGGCCACGCCCCTGCCTGCCCTGGTACGAATCACCGGGGTGCCGCCCAAGACGGTCGTCCGATGCCTGAAGGGATGCGCAGAGAAACACATCGGAACCAACCAGGCCGCCGACGCGGAGCTGCACCCTATCCCACTGGACGAGAGCGGTTCGCAGCCGGTGGTGTTCATGCTTCAGGCCGAGGGCCACAAGCAGAAGCGGATCGTGCGGACGGTCCACCCCGGACCTCAATCGCTCACGGTCAAGCTCGAGCGTCGAAAGTAGAGGCTCGCCAGCGGCGCAGTGGGTGGGATACGCTCCGCCAGGAATCGGAATGCTGGCGTGGGTTCAGACTCTGGCTGCCATCACGGTGGCCGCGTCGTTGACGGTCGCTCCGGCGACTCCCGAGGCGGACACGTCTGCTCCAACGCAAACCGATCCTCTCGAGGCCGCGGCGCGAGACGTCGCGCGGGCCTCGTCGCCGCCCGACCGCGACGGAGCAATCGTGGCCGCGGAAGAGGCGTGGAACCGAGGCGACTTTCTCGAGGTGCGTGGACTGCTCGAGCCCATCGCGGATGCCGATCCCCTGGACAATCGGGTCGAGCGGGAAAAGGTGCTGGTCCTGCTCGCGGACGCGACGCTCTCGGACTCGACGTTGCCCAGCGATGAGCGGCAGGTCCGGGTGACGGGTCACCTGTCGCGGCTCATGGACAGCAACGCCCAGTGGCGATTGCCGCGGAAGGTCTACTCGCCCGAGCTGTACGACCTCTACCTCGACGTTCGCGAGCAACGTCTCGCCGACGCGGGCTCGCAGTGCGAAGCGGACAAGCTGGCGTGCGAAGCCGACATGGACGCGGTGGGAGCTGACCTCTCCGATACGGAGCGAGCGCTGGACAATCTGCAGAAGCAGTACGACTCCCAGGAGGTCGAGATCGGCGAGAAGCGCTCGCGGGCACTCGCGCTCATCCCGCTGGGGATCAGCCACTTCTTCAACGGAGACCGCGCCTTCGGCGCTGCATTTCTCGCGGCCGAGGCGGGCTTCGGCATCGCGGGATTGTCACTGCTGGCCGTCCGCGTGACGGTGCACGGCTGCCGCCGGACCCGGAACTTTCAGTCCGGCTCGCTGGTCTGCAACCCGCGCGGTGACACCACCGAGGAGGACGTCGTCAACCGCCGGCAAGCCGAGGAAGCCATGGCCTGGCTGTTCGTCGGCACCGTCGTGCTCGACATTCTGATCGCCCAGCTGCGGTTCAAGGAATTCGAGTTCACCGACAGGGTTCCCCGGTCCGAGTTGAAGAAATACGACCAGCGCAGACGTCGGCGTAGCCGAAAACCTCGTGCTAGGGTCAGACCGACGAGCGGGGCATCCCTCAAAGGGGCGTCGATGGGACTCCGCGTCGATTTTTAGCCCATTTCGAGCTTGATCCTTACTGCTACGCTGCGACGCCGACTCCGCGCCCATGCCGTATTTCCAGTACTCCCGCGATGGGCAGGTCCTTCGCTACCCCATCGTCCGCAACCTTACGACGATCGGCTCCGCTCCCGAGTCAGACCTGCGCCTCGACAACGCTGATGTTGCCGCATCTCACTGCACGCTGATTCACGAGCCGGGCCGATACCGACTCGAGAGCACCCAGCGCAGCACGCCCTTCTTCGTGCGCGGCAAGAAAATGCGCGCCCACGACGTCAAGCACGGGGACACGATCGCCGTCGGCGAAATGGAACTCGTGTTCTCCGCAGTCGACGCCGGACCCGAGTCGACCGCGGAAGAGCCCGACGACAAGCGGGCGGTCGAGCTGGCGCGTGAGGCCATGGGCCAGCTGTTGCAGTTCTCGGAGCTGCTGCTCAAGCCCGAAAATGCCCTCGATGCGATCCTTTCGGAGCTGATCGACTCCGTGGTCGCCATGACCCGGGCCAACAAGGGCTTCTTGGTCTTGGCCACCGCGGGCGAGGACAAATACGAGGTCCGCGTCGCTCGCAACCTGGAGCGACAGCCGGTCGACTCCCCGAGCGAACTGCTCTCGGACAACATCATCCGGGAGGTCATCACAACCAACGAGGCGCAGATCATCTCCGACGCCTTCGTCGATGAGCGCTACCAAAACAGCCTCTCGGTCATCAACCTCAAGCTCAGCTCGGTGATGTGCGTGCCGCTGATGGTGCGCGGCGAACTGCTGGGGCTCATCTACGTCGGCAACGATTCCATTCGGAACCTGTTCCGACCCGACCAGCTCGAGACCCTCAAGATCTTCGCGTCCCAGGCCGCGCTCATCCTCAAGAACGCCCAGGTGTTGGGCGAGCTTCGTCAGGAGAGCGAGCAGCTGGCGCAGAAGCTCGAAGACGTGAAGTTCGGCCAGATCATCGGTGGGTGTCCCCAGATGATCGAGGTCTACAACCGGGTCGAGAAGGTCGCCTCGACCGACATCACCGTGATGATCAGCGGAGAGACGGGCACCGGCAAAGAGCTCATCGCCAAGGAGATTCACAACCGGTCTCCTCGTGCCGACCAGCCGTTCATCACCGTCAACTGCGGGGCGATTCCCGAGAACCTGATCGAGTCCGAGCTCTTTGGACACATCAAAGGCGCGTTCACGGGCGCGATCGCCAACCAGGCGGGCAAGTTCCTCTCGGCCGCCGGCGGCACCATCTTCCTCGACGAGATCGGGGAGCTGCCCCTGCAGCTGCAGGTCAAACTCCTTCGCGTCCTGCAGGAAAAACAGGTTCAGCGGGTCGGCGAGTCGAAGACGACGCCGGTCGATGTTCGCGTGGTGGCTGCGACCAACCGAGACCTCACCGAGGAGGTCAAAGGTGGTCGGTTCCGCGAGGACCTCTTCTTCCGCCTCAACGTGATCGGGGTCGAGCTGCCCCCCCTGCGCGCTCGGGGCGACGACGTGCTGCTCATCGCGCGCTACCTGCTGGGCCGCTACGGCACGCAGTACGGAAAGGACGTCGACCCGAACTCGGCGTTCTCGCCCTCGGCCATCCGCTCGATGATGAAGTTCTCGTGGCCGGGCAACATTCGCCAGCTCGAGAACCACCTCAAGAAGGCTCTGGTCCTCGCGGACGGCCCCCAGATCACCGCCAAGGATCTCGACCTCGATGTGCTCGAAGGCTCGAGTGCCGAGGAAGACGTGACCCTGCCGCTGGCCGAAGCCCGCGAAAACTGGCAGCGCGAGTACATCAAC
>CAYGTG010000649.1:3263-5164 GCA_964352485.1 uncultured Nannocystaceae bacterium
CGGACCAAGACCGCGCGCGACCTGGGCGTCGACCCCCGCACCATCTTCCGGCACCTCGAAAAGTCGGAGAATCGGCCGGGATGAACGAAGCACGCGTGGGGCTGCTGGCTGCGCTTGCGCTGGGCTGCGCGTGCATCATTCCCGACACCGACATCGACGTTCAGCCCAACCGCACCAACCCTGGAGCGGTTCGCATCGTCCAGGCGGTCGCGCTCTCAGACCAGGCGAACGATGCCTGCGCGCAGGAGCCAGGGTTCGAGGTCTGCCCGGTGCCGCCGGATACGGTCGTCCCGGGCCTCATCGAGCTGGAGGACCAAGCCTTCTGCGCTTGCGAGGGGGGCGGGCGCGATGGCAACGCGATCGGCGGATTCCGGATCTTCGTGGAAGACCCCGATGTCGACGAGGACGGAGCGCCGCGAGACACCCTGATCGGCGCCTTTCTGCTCGACGTCGACCCGCAGGCAGAGTCGCTGTCGCAGTTTGTCGCGTACACCAACTACTTCCCCACCTCCCTTCCTGCGCAGCGCAGTGCCGCGGACGCCTACGAGCAGCCGATCGAGCGGCCGGCAAGCAATCTGCAAGAGTGGACCCTCGGCATCGACACCACGGTCGACCTCTGCAACGACAACAACGGCACCCCGCTGACCGCCGGGCTGCACAACCTGCGCTTCATCGTCACCGACAGGCCCTGGCCGTTTCCCGTCGTCCTCGACGGCGACGGACTCCCCAAGCGCGACGGCGACCTCTTCGAGCGCGACGAATCCCAGGACGCGATCGTCGGCGTCCCTGACACGCCCGCCGGCGCCAGCTACGACGTCGTGGACTTCGTGTTCCGCTGCGTCGATGAGAGTTCTGACGCGTGCAACTGCGAGGAGGTCGAGGGATGAGCCGTCGATGGTTCCTGGGCGCGGCGGCCTTGGCCGGTGCCTGCATCGTCCCCGACCGTGGCATCCAGTTTGAGGGCGGTCCCGCCAACCCCGGATCCGTTCGAATCCTCGAGCCCACGCTGGTGCCTCCGCAGTGGGCCCAGTGGTGCACCGACCGCGATATCAACGATTCGATCGAGGGTGGAACCTCCGCGTTTTGCCCCCAGGTTCGACAGACTCGCCCCGGGGGCCTGGTCGACGACGGCACGTTCTGCATCTGTCCGCCGGGGCAACGCGACGCTGGAGCGCCGGAGCTGTGGACCATCTACGCCGAGGACCCGGACCTCGAGGGGGACGGTCCTGCGGACACCCTCTATGGCGTCTTTCGCCTCGATCCCGACCCCGCCTCCGAGCAACCAACCGCCACCGTCGCGTTTGAGAACTACCTCGAGCCGTGCTCCGAAGGCGAACCGCTCCCGGTCGATTTCGTGACGGTTCCTGCCGATGATGGGGACGAGGATGAGGACGACTTCATCGAACGCGTCGTGCCCTCGATCGCCCGCAACGCTGCGCCGCAGTGGGCCTTCGCGATCGACGACGCGTTCAGCGACCGCGTCGATCTCTGCAACGACGACAACGGGCGGCCGCTTGCGCTGGGGCTGCACAACCTGCAGTTCCTGGTCACCGACCGACCGTTCTTTCGAGCCGCCCGAGACGACTCCGACCTCCTGCGGCTGCAGTGCGGCGTTCCCGACGTCGCCGCCGGGGCGAGCTACGCCGTGACGAACTACGTGTTCGAGTGTATCGACGGCACCCTCGAGGAGAACGAGGCTGAGTGTGACTGCGAGGACATCGAATGAAACGAGCGGCCTTCCAGCTGACGGCCCTGGTGCTCCTCGCCGGCTGCAGCACTCTGGCGCCCAAGCCTCCCGAGGTGGAGTGCATCACCAGCGAGGACTGCGACGAGGTCGCCGGGTTTGTCTGCGACCTCGGGGTCTGCCGAGACGGCGGGGACAAGCCGCCGCTGGCCATCAT
>CAYGTG010000650.1:0-5163 GCA_964352485.1 uncultured Nannocystaceae bacterium
CGCTGGCCGACGCCGAGCTGGGACCACTGCCCACGGTCGGGTCACCGTCGCTCGTGCCGCTGGCGGTTGTCGGGTTGCCGCCCGAGGCGGAGGGCGAGGTTGGATTGGCGCCGGTGGGGTTGGTTCCAGGCTCGGAGTCGCCCTCGGGCGCAACGCACAGCTCAGAAAGGCATTCGAGGCCCTCGAAGCAGTCGCCCTCGATGCATGGGCTGGTCTCAAAGCCGGCGCTGTCCTGGGCTTCGGTTCCGCCGCAGCCGGTGAAGGTGAAGAGGAGGGCAAAGGACAGGCGAGCGTTCATGATGACTTCCAAACGGGTGAAGGGGGCAGAGGCTGGGTCACGCCGGCACCGCGCAAATACCGACAGCGTCGAAGGCTGGCGGCGCTGCGCCTTCGTCAAACCAGGAGATGCACTCTTGGTCGATCTCCGGGCACGGCCCTGGACTGTCGAGGTTGCAGAAGGTGGTGCAGCAGTTGCTGAAGCAGCTCCCCCCGTACGCGCCGCCGGCGATGCAGGCATTTCCAGGCGCGCAGACGTTGATGGACTCGCACGTATCGCCGGCCATTCCGGCCCCTCCCGAAGCATCGGGGGCGCAAACGAAGCTCTCGCCCACCGGGTAACAGCCCTGGCCGGAAGGACATCCTTGCAGCAAGGGGTCGCATCCGGGCAGGCAGAGATTGATCACCCCGTCGTTGGCGATCGAGCACGTTGCCGTAGCATCGGCACAGGTTGGAGAGGCGGGGGACCCCTCGCACATCGCCACGCAGGTGCCGACGTTGGTGTCGCCGTCTACGTCCCAGCACATCGAGCCGACATCGCAGCTGTCGTAGCCAGACACGCCGCTGCCCTCGACCGTACACGACTCTCCGGGTTGGTCGGGGCTGGGGTCGATGGGGAAGCAGCCCAGGGCGTTCCAGTTGCTGCCGCCGTTGTTCGACCATGGGTTGCACTTGGCGCCGTCGGGGCAGTCCTGCTGGTAGACGTTGCACGGCTCGCCAGGATCGAATCCGTCCGAGGAGCCGCCGTCGTCCGCGGAGCCGCCGTCGTCCGCGGAACCACCGTCGTCCGCCGAGCCACCGTCGTCCGCGGAGCCGCCGTCGTCCGCGGAGCCGCCGTCTGCGGAGCCACCATCGTCGGAGCCGCCGTCATCGTCGGAGCCGCCGTCGTCTCCGGCCGTGGACTGGCCTCCTGCATCGGATGCGCTGGCCGGACCGGAGTCTCCACCACCGCCCGGGGGCAGGCCGGTACCAGGGCCAGGACCCCCCGTGGACGCGGCTTCGCCATCGTCCGAGACGCACAGGTCCGACAGGCACGCCAGTCCGTTGAAGCACGCGTCCTCAATGCACGGCCCGGTCTCGAACCCCGCGTCTTCAGGGGTCGAGGCGGCGTCGCAGGCGGGGATGAGTGCGAGGAGAAGGGCGAAATAGATTGGACGCTTCATGGGGCCTAGCTGCCTTTGACTTTGATGTTGATGGGACGGCCGAGGTCGTCACAGCTCCAAGAGAAGTTGTCGAGGAACGCGTAGCTGTCGACGATCGCATCGCCCATGTCGAAGATCGCCAGGACCAACACGATGTCTTCCCCGGCGACGACCGGAGCACTCGCGCGGATCCATTCGGTTCCGCCGTGTCCACGCATGCATGTGCCCTCGAACGCCTGCGAGGTGGCGTCGTCGTCCAACACTTCGAGGAATCCCGTGCTGGCGGAGATCGGGTTGCCATCGCCATCGAACGCGATGTTGCCCGTCCACGCCTCGGACTCCAGCCATGCGATGTGCATGTCGTTGTAGGTGCCGTCCGTGTAGGCGGGATACTCCGTGGTGAAGAACGCGTAGTCGTAGGAGAACGAGCGCACGCCGTCGGGCACGGTGGTTTCGACCCGAATCGCGGTGAAGTCGGAGACGAATTGGCCCTGGTCGAACGCGGTCTGCAGCGATCCGGAGCAGTCTCCCGTGCCCACCAAGGAGGGGTTGTTCTCGCAGTCTCCGGCCACCGAAGACGCCTGCATGGGCTCGGGCAGCGCGGTGCCGATCTCGGGGCTCCCGGTGTCGTCGCTGCAGTGCGTGGGGCTGGCATTGTTGTCGCCGGGCGGAGTCTCCAGGTCGAGGTCCACGACCATCCCGGAGCCGATCGCAACGAAGGCGGCGCCTTCGGTGGGTGCCCAGCGCTGCGTGCCTCCCAGGCCGACCCGGAGCCCGATCGCCTCTGGCGCGCCCTCGGCCGAGGCGGTCACGGATCCATCGCAAGCGCCCAGGGCCTGTGCAATTGTGGGGCTGCCTGAATCGCAAGGGGTATGCGCGGCAAGGGAACAGGCTCCTGCCCCGTTAGGATCGTCGCTGTCGCTGTCGCTGTCGCCGCCGCCCGAGCCCGGGGTGCTGCCGCCCGAGCCGGGGGTGCCGCCGTCCGAGCCAGGGTTGGTGCCATCGTCGCCCGCAGCGTCGCCGCCACCGTCATCGCCGTCCGTCGCGCCCTCGGGAGCAACGCAGAGGTCCGACAGGCACTCGAGCTCTCCGAGGCAGGCGCCCTCCAGGCAGGAGGACGTCTCCATGCCAGCGTCGGCTGGGAGTGCGTCGGGCGAGCAGGCCGCAACGAGAGCAGCGAGGACCGTGAAGCTGAGGGGTCGCATCTCGAGGTCCTACGGGAACGTGGGGCAGCCGCGATCGACTGCGGTCGAGCGGAAGTCGCCTGCGAGGGTGATCTCGGAGGGATAGATCTCCAGGATCTCGGAGCCTCGCGTCAGCAGGCCGGCCAGGTGCAAGGTGTATGCGGCGGGGAAGCAGGCGCGGTCCGTGTTCTCCTGGGGAATCGTGAGCTCTCCGTCGATGCCCGAGCCGTCGCGGTTGAGGGTGTCGGCGCCGACGTAGAACCCCTCGTTTGCGTCGGGGAAGTTGGGGCACTGGGAGTCGGCCATGAACCCGACCTCATTGATCATGAGCCGGGACTGCGGGGTGAAGAACTCCTTGGCGTGAACCTGGAGCAGGCAGCCCTCGCCGGCGGCGAGCGTGATGAAGATGTCGTTGACGCATCCGTCCTCGAACTCGTCGACGTCGCGCTTGTGGTTGATCTCGACCTCGGCAAAGTCGAACACGACCGACGAAACATCGGTCTCGAGTGCGCCGCCAATGGCGAGCTTTTTCCGGTGATCGCAGGCGGCGGGTTCGGGGTCGCCGCTGTCGTCGCCAGTGGGATCTTCGCCGTCGCTGGAGTCTTCGGCGTCGTCCTCGGGTGCGTCGGGATCGACGCATGCGCCCGAGCGGCACGAGAGTCCGGAGAGGCACTCGCCCTCCTGACAGGCGCAGCCCTCCTGTCCGCGGGTGCAGGCGCCTCCGCCGTCGTCGCATGCTCCAGCAGCACCCAGAGCACCGAGTGCAAGGGCGAATGTCGTGGTTGTCAGAGAGAACAGTCTGTAGCGCTCAACGATCATAGGGGCTCCGCCCCATCCGGACGAAACCTGACGCGAGCGGTTGCAGGAAAATTCGTCTCAGCCTGGCGTTGGCACCCCGTTGCACTTGCTGGGGGTTACAGATTGTAACCCTCGGGGCTCGACATGACCGAAGAGGACACGTGTGATGCGAACCCCGTCGGGCGGCCGATCACGCCGAACGAGCCAAGCGGGCGTCGAGTTCGGCCTTTGCACGGCCCTGTAGCTGTAGATGCGGCAGGTCACGCTGCAGCTGGTCGGCACTTCCGTGCCCGCCGACGTAGGCGTTCGCCTTGGCCGCCGCCGTCGACGCGAGAAACGTCTCCTCGTCCGCGTAGTGCTGTGCGAGGGCCTCGAAGACCGCAGCGGTCTGTCGGAGCCGCCACTTCTGGTGATAGCCCTCGGCCGAGTAGAATCGTTTTCCGAGCGCGATCTCCGTCACGACCGGTTGGCCGAGCTCTCGCTGCACGGCGCTGGCGGTTCGTCGCCCTGCGGAAAGCTGCTCGTCATCGTCGCAGTACAGCCCAGCGCGGTATTGCGAGCCCTTGCCGAACGTCGGGTCGTGGCCCTTCCAGAACAGCGCGAGCAGGTCCTCGTAGGTGATCTGCGCCGGGTCGAAGTGAAGCTGAACCGCCTCGGCATGGTCGCCGATGTTGCGGTAGGTGGGGTTTGGCGTTGTGCCGCCGCAGTAGCCGACCTCGGTGCGAACGATGCCTTCGAGACCCCCGAACCGGGAGTCTGGGCCCCAGAATCAGCCCAGGGCGAAGGTGAAGCGGGGCAGCGCGGAGGCGTTGGGATGGTCGATGGAGAGGGTCATCGGCTCCCCAAGTCTGGGGCGTGTTTGTGCGGGCGCAACCCCTCAGCGGATGACGCCGCCGGGCACCGAGCGCGTCCGTTGGTTCCACGGAAGCCCGGTGCCATAGTAGTCCGAGTTGTGGGGCCGCTGGCCCGCCCCGGTGTTCATCGGGAACGGCCCTCTGCGCCTGGGTGGAGTGATCGTGCACCCCAAGAAGTAGGGAGAGGTCGTCCCCTGGCGGGTGGCTTCCGCGTCGATCCGGGCCCGTCGAGCGCGACGCTCAAAGCCCGCGGAAGGCACGCTTTGATTCTCTTCGTGAAAGCGAGCGTAGGCGTCGAGCATGGCCAGCGTCTTGTGGGCGAGGTCCGGATTTCCCGTGAGGCTCGCCAGGCAGTTCTGGGAGTGGGCCAGCTTCAGCACGACGTCCTCGCCGTCGTCGTCGAGGAGCGTGTGCACGGGGCGGTTCGCGATGTTGTACTGCAGCCCGGCGGACTGCACGTAGTGGTGATACGTGACCATCCGCGGCGCAGGATTTTGCGATGGAGGGCCGGCCGAGGACGTCGAGCAGCCGAGCATCCCCAGGAGGCTTACGAGTACAAGATTGGCGCTTCGCATCACTTCCGCCATGACCGCCGCTGCGCCAATCTATGGTTTTGGGGTCGTTCTTTCTTCGGACACGCAGGTCGCATCGATCCTGGGCAGCATGGGGCTGTTGGGTCGCGCGGTCCGCAGCGCGTCTGCGCGGCGCTTCGCGTCGGCGGGCCGGCCCTGGCCACACAGCGCGCCGATCCAGATCGCCGTGCGAAGGTCCGGCTGGGCTGGACTTGGGAAGCGTCGTTCGTGCTCGGAGAGCAGCTCGAGCGCTCGCTTGGGCCGTTGGGTGCGCAGCGCCGCGCAGACGCGCTGCGGACCGCGCGCCCCAACAGCCCCATGCTGCCCAGGATCGATG
>CAYGTG010000651.1:0-5147 GCA_964352485.1 uncultured Nannocystaceae bacterium
GGCACGCCTTCCGCCGGGTGCTCAGCCGATGCCTCGGGCCACAACGGTCCGTGGTGGTCGACACCCTCTGTGTGCACCTCGCCCCTGGGGACACCTTCGTCCTTGCGACCGATGGCGTCAACGATGTCTTCGACGACGCGAAGGTCGCACAGCAGCTGCTGAGCTCCAAAGACCTCGACACCGTCGCGAGTGGGCTCATCGACGAAGCCAACGCCCGCGGAGGTCGAGACAACGCGACGGTCGTGGTCGTCGCGGTTGGGGATGCCAACGCGGATCCGTATGCCGTGGCGGCAGAGTTCCTGCGAGGGGTCGCCCCCTTCAGCGGCCTCGACTTGGCCGGCCGCTCTCGCGTCGTCGGTGCCGGAACGGTCGAATCGGTCGCGGCCGGCGCGACCGTGCGGGGCCCGCTGGACCCGCTCGACGGGTTCACCCTCGTCCTCGACGGGGTTCTAACTTGGGAAGGCGAGCAGCCTACCGAGCTGGGACGCGGAGACTGGTTCGGGGCCGAGGCGCTTGTCGGCCAGGTCGCGAGTCCTGCAAAGGTCCACGCCAAGACTCCCGTCACGCTCTTTCACCTCGGCCAGACGCGGTGGCGCAAGCTCGTGCGCCGCCGACCGGCGATCGGCGCCTCGGTCCTGCAGCGGTTGGCCGCCGCCATGCTCCAGCAGCTCCCTCCGCCGCTGCCCCAGCGCGGCGCCCCCGTTCCCAAAGAGCGCTGAAACGCACCGGCCCGGATGCTCAGCCCCTGCGCTGCGCCTTGAGCTGCTTGGCGGCCAAGGCGTAGCCGCCGTCCGCCCCGTCGACAAAGTGTATGTGCTCCCCGCGGTAGCTGGTGATCGCGCACGTCATCAAGGCAGCGCTCGCGACATGGGTTCCGTAGACGATGCTGCCCGCGGCGTGGCGCGAGGCGAGGTCGGCCTCCAACGCTTGGTGCTGCTCGTCGGTGATGTCGAGCACCATGCGGAGCGTGTCGTCGAACTTGCGGAAGTCCGTGTTGGCCACGACCTCGTCTCGGTACACGTCGGCCGGAAAGCCCAGGGTCTGCTTGCCGCGCGCCATGCCGTAGCGGCCCACCGCCGCCTGCGCCTTGATCAGCTGCGTTCGCGCCAGCACGCCCATCCCCCCGGGCTTTCCCACGCTGATGCGGGCCTCGGTCTGAAACGCTCGTCCGGCTGCAGCGACGTTGAGGTTGTCCGGTGCCACCGGTCGCCCCTCCGCATCTCCGAGCACCGCGGCGATGGCGTCCAGGACCTCGTGATAGGCCAGCGCAGCTTGGGCCCGATCTTCGGCGGTCGCCTGAACGAGAAGGCTGACCACCTTCCCGCGCCGGCTGCCCAGCGGTTCCCAGCGACACTCGAAGCCCTGGAAGCTCGCCTCTGATGGCCCCTCGTCGCTCACGGAATAGCGGAGCCCTTCCTTGGGATCCTTGATCCGTCGCTCGGCCTCGCTCAGGCCCGACCCGGAGAACATGGCGAACGTCGCGTTAGGACTGGCGCCGAACCGCGCGACCCGAACCTCGCAGCCGGACGCATCCAGCTCTGCCACGGGCACCATGCTTGCCCGCATCGTCATATCGAGCGCGTCCTTCGCCATGACTCGGATCCCTCGCAATGCCGCTTGGACACGTGTCCGCTGTGAGCCCGGGGTGAGCACCGTCGCCCCGTCTCCGCCGAAGACAAATGGGAGGTCGAACTCAGGCAGCGCGTTGCGTAGCGCGACGATCGAAGCCACGCCGAGCGCGTTGACATCCTTGTAGCGCCCCGCCTCGATGGCCGTGGTCGAGCCCTCGACATCCGTGACCACCACGTCCCAATCCAGAGGCACTGGGCTGTAGCGCGCCGGGTCGTACACGTCGGCAAAGCGGTCGAAGACGGGGAGCGCGGCGTAGAAACCCGGGGACTCGCAGGGGGTCGGCTCCACCACGGATGCAAGCGTATCAGGTCCCCGGAAAAGCGTTGAACGACCCGCGCGCCGGTCCCATACTCGGCCGGCCATGGCGCGTGACGAAAAGCCTTCCGTCCCTGGCCTGCAAACCTCCGCAACGCCCACGTTCGTCGTGGGTGCGGAGCGGTCCGGGTCAACGTTGCTGCGGCTGATGCTGGACCAGCACAGCAAGCTCAGCTTCTCCCACCAGATGGAGTTTCTGATCGACTATACGCCGCCCGGGCAGCCGCATCCCGATGCGCTGGACCTGCTCGCCAAGCTCGCCGGTGATCCGGTGTTTCGGCGTTCGAAGCTCGACGTGGGCGCGTATCCCTTTCGCAACGCGCGCGAGCTGATCGAATCGCTGCTCTACCAGCGCGGCGATGGCTGCGCTGCCATCGGTGGCACCGTGCACCGCCACTTCGCCCGCGTGCTCGACCACTGGCCGCAGGCCCGCTTCATCCACCTCGTGCGTGACCCACGGGCTGTCGCGCCCTCGGCCGTGCGGATGGGCTGGGATGGCACCCCGTATGCTGCGGCCGAGCGCTGGGTCGAGTCGGAGCAGGAGTGGGACGCGCTTGCCGATCGCTTGGACGACAGTGCCTGGACCGAGGTCCGATTCGAAGACCTTGCCACGCGATCCGAGGAAGCCCTCACCGGCCTGTGCGAGTTCATGGGCGTCGCCTACGAGCCCGCGCTGCTCGAGTTTCACCAGCATTCGACCTACAGCAAGGTCGACGGCAAGATCGCCGACGCCTGGCGAAAGAACCCGGAGCAGTGGGCCCGGGACGTCGAGATGCGTGCCGGCGACATGATGCGCAGGCGCGGCTACATGCCCGAGGCCCAAGACGTACCCGAGGTCGGATCGCTCGAAATCGCCGCGCTGTCGATGCGTGAACGCGTCATGCGTACGAAGCTCCGTCAGGAGCGCATGGGTGTCGAGCTGTGGGCCAAGTCGCTCGTGGCCCGGCGGCTGCGTCGATGGGTCGAGAAGGTCCACTCCGAGCAGGCCCAGGCCGAGTCGGCCTTCATCAAGTGACGGACCGCGCGGTCAAGGTGCGAGGGGCGACCGCGCACAACCTGCAGGGCGTCGACCTCGACCTGACATGGGGTCAGTGGATCGCGGTGACGGGTCCCTCAGGCTCGGGTAAGACCAGCTTGGTCTTCGACACAATCGTCCGCGAGGGGCAACGCAGGGTCCTCGGTGGCCTGTCCGCACGGGCGCGGCAGCTGTTTGGAAAACTTGGCCGAGCCGAGGTCACCTCTCTGGATGGCCTGCCGGCCCCGATCGCCGTCGGTATCCACGGAGTCGCGAACGCCCGCTCGACGGTCGGCACCCGCAGCGGGGTCCTCGACCTGCTGCGTTTGGTGTTCGCTCGCCTGGCGGTCGACCCCGAAGGCGAGGCGCTCACCCGCAGCCACTTCAGCTTCAACGTCGCTCCGGGGGCCTGCGAGGCGTGCGGGGGCTCGGGCGCCGAAGACCGGGTCGATCCCGCGCTCATCGTCGCAGACGCGCGCAAGAGCATTCGCGATGGCGCACTCGTTCCCACCCTGAAGAACGGCTACACCGTCTACAGCCAGGTCACCCTCGAGGTGATGAACACGATCTGCCAGGCGCACGGCTTCGACGTGAACACGCCCTGGCAGGACCTCTCCAGCGCCCAGCGTGAGGTCATCATGCAGGGGACCAAGGCGCTCAAGGTTCCGTTCGGCAAGCACAGCATCGAGTCCCGCATGAAATGGGAGGGCATCACCGCCCGCCCCCGCGAAGAGGGCTACTACCGGGGCCTCGTCCCGATCATTCGCGACACGCTGCAGCGCGACCGCAACCCCAACATTCTGCGGTTCGTTCGCTCCATCGATTGCAGCGTCTGTCGGGGCACTCGTTTGTCCCGTCCGGGCCGCGATGCCCTGCTCGCCGAGAGAACGCTCCCCGATCTGCTCGCGCTGCCCATCGATGCGCTGCGGTCCTCGCTCGAAGCGATGCCCGAGCATCCAGTCTGGACGATCATCGAGCCGGCGGTGCAGGCCCGACTGCAGCGCATGCAAACCCTCAGCCTCGGGCACCTGAGTTTGGCCCGGACGGCGGGCTCGCTCAGCGGAGGCGAAGCCCAGCGGCTGGCCCTATCCGCGCAGCTCGGCACACAGCTTGGCGGACTCCTCGTCGCGCTGGACGAACCGACGCTCGGCCTACACCCACAAGCGCAGGCTGGACTGCAGGAGATGCTCGATGAGGTCGTCGCGCTGGGAAACACGCTGGTCGTGGTCGAGCATGACCCGGACATGGTGCGCCACGCGGACACCGTGGTGGCCCTGGGCCCGGGTGCGGGCAGTGAAGGAGGACGCATCGTCGCGTTGGAGGACCTCGAGCATCCGCTCGGCGTGTGCCCGCAGCGTCGCTCACCCCGTCGCTCGCCCCGGGGGCTGCTGGAGCTTCGCGGCGCGACGCTGCACAACCTCGAGCAGGCCGACCTCACCGTCGCGCTGGGCTGCTTCAACGTGGTGCTCGGACCCTCGGGCGCGGGCAAGAGTTCGCTGGTGTTCGGCACCCTTCTGCCGGCGATCGCCGGCGAGGCCGGCGGCCCGTTCAAAGACCTGCATGGCCTCACCGACGCCGCGGTCGCGGCCGTGGATGCCCGCCCGATCGGTCGCACGCCGCGAAGCACCCCGGCCACCTGGACCGGCCTGTTCGACCGCGTCCGCAAGACCTTCGCGGCCACGGACGCTGCCAAGGCGGCCAAGCTGGGCGCCAGCGTCTTTTCCTACAACAACAAGTCCGGTCGCTGCCCCCAGTGCGAAGGCCTGGGCATCGAGCGCATCGGCCTGCACCTGCTCGAAGACGTCGAGCGCCCCTGCTCCATGTGTGGCGGCGGCCGGTTTGGTGAGGCCGTGCTCGGCGTCACGATGCGCGGCAAGAGCATCGCCGAGGTTCTGCAGATGACCGTTGACGAGGCGGTGCCCTACTTCGAGCCGGACCCGGGCGCACACGCGATGGTCCTTGCCCTGCAGACGCTGGGCCTGGGCTATCTGCCGCTGGGGCATGGCAGCCATCAGCTCAGCCGTGGGGAGGCGCAGCGGGTCAAGCTCGCAACGCTGCTGGGCACCGCGAACGCCAAGCCGTCGCTGCTGCTGCTCGACGAGCCCGACCGCGGCCTCCACCCGACCGATATCGCTCGCTTGCTCGGGGCGATCGATGCCCTGGTCGACGCGGGGCACACCATCGT
>CAYGTG010000652.1:0-5138 GCA_964352485.1 uncultured Nannocystaceae bacterium
CGGACCGCCGCCACCGTGGCCAGCGCTTGTTGCCGCTGCGCATCGGTCCGCGATATCGAGCGGAGCGTGGCCTCGGCCTCCAGCAGGGCCCACAGTCTCTTCTCCGCCGGGTTCGGGGTGCCGATCGCCAACGCGCGAAGCATCGACTGCCGGGCGGCGTCGGGTTCGTTGGCCGCGAGCTCGACCTGGGCCAGGGTCACGATGGCCCGGGCGATCCGCACATGGTCGGGGCCCAGCCGGTCCAAAAAGTAAGTTCGAGCTTTTATGGCATGGGCACGCGCGGTCTCGAGGTTGCCCGCCAGACGTTCGACCTCGGAGAGGTTGAGCTGCGTGACCCCACTGGCTTCCGTCCCGGGTCCCAGGCGGGCTTCGAACAGGGCCTGGGCTCGCGTGATCGCGGTACGAGCGTCGTCGAGTCGCCCCATGGCGATCAGCAGTGTGCCCCGGTTGTTGAGCAGCCCGGCTCGATTCGCATAGTCGTCGCCGAGGACCTTTCGGAAGATCGCGTCGGCGCGGGACAAGGATGCGAGCGCATCCTCGTGGCGTTCGAGGCCCAGCTGCGTGGTCGACAGGTTCACCAGGGTGACCGCTTCGCGGGTGCTGCCCGGGCCCCGGTTGAGCCGGAGCAGATCGATGAGAGTGCTCGATGCCTCGATCGCTTTCTCGCTGTCGCCTCGCTCATTGGCTCGGGTGAGCACCTCCTGGAGGTACTGCTCGTGCGCGGGGTGGTCTTCGCCGACTTCGCGGACCAGCAGTGCGTGCGCCTGCTCGAGCTCTTCGAGCCCGGCCAACGCTCCGTCGCGCTTGTGAAGCATCTCCGAGAGCAGCAACAGCGCGGAGGCCCGAATCCCAAACTTGGGGATGTCTTCGCTGACCACGACGGCCTCGCGCGCCCGCTCGATCGCGACATCATAGCGAAGCTGAATCTCTGCGACCTTGGCGAGGCCGGCCAGCGCGTTGAGGACGGTCGTGGACTGTCCGCTCGCCCGTCCAAGCGCGAGCCCTTGCTCGAACATGGAGATGGCGCGGTCTTCTTCATTCTGATCTTTGTGGGTGTAAGCCGCCGAGATGCACGCCTGGGCGGCGAGGTCATCGAGGTTGTGTTCGAGCGCGACCTCCAGCGCGGCGTGAAGCCGCACGAGTCGCTCCTTACCGTCGAGTGTTCGACCCTGCACGAGCAGATGTTGGGCTCGAACGCGAGGGTGTGTCGAGGAACTCAGACGGCCATCGATGGGCTGCAGGGCCGTCCGGACGCCGGCTTTGTTCTCCTGCCACGCGAGAACCGAGGCTTTGTCGAGCACCGGGAGCAGCTCCCGCGCGTCGGTGCGCTGGGCTTCGGTTCGAGGGATGAACGTCCCCTGCGACACGATTTCGGGGTCGGCGCACGGGGCCAGGTCTGGCAGCTGCTCGACGAGCTGCGCCGCACTTTCCACCGTCCGAGCATCGGCAACCGCAAGGACCTCCACCGTTGCCCCGAGCTGCCGAATCCCGCGCCCGAGGCAGTGCATCCGAAGGTCGAGCATTCGGCCGGACTGCTCGCCGCGCTCTGTGGCCATGCACGCCTCGCTCGCGGCTTCTTCCCAGCGTGAGGAGAATGCATCCAAGGTTCGCGTTGTAGCGTCGAAGGAAGCCTGTGCGTAGGGGGCTCCGGTGGCGGTGAACGCAGAGAGAAGCTGGCGCCTCTGTGTATCGCTGTAGACCTCTGCAACCCGGGCTTCGAACGACGAGCACGGGCGTTCGGGAGGGTCTACGAGCGCGACGGCACCCGCGCCAACGGCGAGCCCGGCGACTCCTCCCAAGATCCAGGTCCGGCGCCTGCGGGTCGGTGGCGTCAGCGCGCGAACAAACGCGTGCATGGACGCAAAGCGGCCCTGAGGTTCGGCCGAAAGTCCTCGGAGGATCGCTCGATGGACCCGGCGGGGGACGGCCATCGGCGTCGATGGCACCGAGATGTTGGCGCGTTTGATCGCGACACAAAGCTCGTCTGGGGTCGCGCCCACGAACGGACGTCGACCGTACAGCGCCTCGAACAGCGACACCGCGAACGAATACTGGTCGCAGCGGTGGTCGGTTCTGTGGCCGGCGTGCTGCTCGATGGGCATGTATGCCGGCGTACCCATCACGAGTGCGGTCTGGGTCATCCGGGCCGAAATCGGCGCGTCGCACGAGGGTGCTGCCGCAAGCGGAACCTCGCTGCGGTGCTCGAGCGCCAAGCCAAAGTCTGTCACGTGTGCTCGGCCATCCGGGCCGATCAGCACGTTGTCGGGCTTGAAGTCGCGGTGGACGATCCCGCTATCGTGGGCGGCTTGGAGGCCACGGCCGGCATCGCGGAACACCGCGACGATCTCGGTGGGGGTGCGGGGGGCCGCCGCGAGCCATCGCCTGAGGTTGGGTCCCTCGACGATCTCCATTGCCATGAAGACGTACCCACGAATCTCTCCGACGTCGTAGACGGAGACGACGGACCGGTGGGAGAGCTTGGCGAGCGCCTGCGCTTCGCGGAGCAGACGAGCGTGGCTCGCCCCATCGCCTGAGCCGTCGGGGTGCAGGATCTTCAGCGCGACCCGGCGGTCGAGTTTCGAGTCGTATGCCGCGAGGACAACCCCCATGCCGCCGGCGCCCAGCGGGTCGAGCACGACGTAGCGACCGAGAACCTCACCGCGCCGAAAGGGGTTGCTCACGTCGTTTGGATGCACGGAGCCCTGGGCGAGGGTTGTGGCTCCGTCGGACCGGGTCAGCGCATCCGCATTCGAGGGACCGATGGCGTTCGGATCGTTCACGGCCTCGAACCAGACTCGCCCTCGTGCGTCTCGATCCACGCCCGGACCTCGGCGCGGTCCAGGGCATGGGGTGGCGCCTGCTCGTAGTCCGAGAGGGCAGAACGCGCCAGTTGCATCGCTCGCTCGCGGTCACTGGCCGATGCGTCCTCGGCTTCCCACAGGGCGCGGGCGAGGACGAACGAAGCCAGGGCCCGGTCGGCGGGAACCGTCGTTTCGACCTCCCGCGCTCGCTCGATCAGCCGCTTCGCCTCGGCGGTGTTGCCCGCCTCGAGCTCGACGTGGGCGAGAGCCACGCGAGCGTCCGCCAGCCGGTGGTGCTTGTCTCCGAACTGTTTTTCGAGGATCAGCAGCGTCGTGTGGAGGTGGTTTCGGGCAGCCTCGAGGTTGCCTTCCTTGCGCTCGAGCTTGGCGCGGAGTTGGAGCTCGAGCGCGTGGTTGAGGGTGCCCTCCAAACCCTGATCTTTGAGCAGCGAGGCGAGCTCGTCCAGGCGCCTGCGAAGCTCGAGGTCGCGGCCGGCGATCAGCAGGAGGTTCGACATGTTGACGAGCACCTGAGCCCGCCCGGGAGCGTACATCGTAGGCCCCGCGAAGAGCTCGTGTGCCTCGGTGAAACGAGCGAACGCGTCGTCGACCTCTCCCAGCTCCTGCATGCAGATGGCGGTATTGGTCAGCATCGCTCCGTAGCGCAGCGACTTCGGACCGAAGTGCAGCCCTGTGATTCTCAAGGCTTCTTCGGCATGCGTGAGGGCGGCGGCGTAGTCGCCTCGGTTTGCTGCGCGTTCACTGAGCTGGGTCTCGATCCTGGCGATCACCGGAGCGTCGTCGTCGAGCTGCCCGATCAGCGCCCTGGCTTCGTGCACCTGCTGGGTGCCGGCGTCTTCGCCGTCTCGGCGCAGGAGGGCGTCGGCGTGGCTCAACAGCAGTTCTGCTCGCGCTCGTGGGGCGTAGGACTCATCGTGGTCGGTCAGCTCCAGCGCGTATGCCGTCAGGGCGACGGCCTCGTCGTGCCGGCCGAGGTCGGAGTAGACCGAGGACGAGGACGTCGCCGCGGTGGCTTCGAGGCGTTTCGATCCGGCCGCGCGCGCGAGTGCGCCGGCCGACTCGTACCAGCGAAGCGATGCCTCCAGCTCCTTCGTCGAGTCATGCCACGAGCCCAGTGCAGTTGCGGTCCGCGACGCTTGCTCGTCGAGTCCCTGCTCGAGCGCCAAGAGATGCGCCCGCATCAGGACTTCTGGCGTCCGCTCGTCCCGGCGATCGAGGAGCAGACGCCCTCGCCAAGTTTGATACAGCGTCTGAAGGAAGGGATAGGTGGTCTGATCCAGTTCGGGTGCGTGTGCGTCGAGGAGCGTCTGAGCCTCGTCCAGCCGGTCCGCGAAGACGAGCATCCGGATGCGCTCGACCACAGGGAGCAACGTCTCAGCGTCGTGGGTCTGCTCTGGCGTCGTGGGGAGGACCGCGAGCCTGGGGAGCGCTTCGAGGTCTTCACAAAGTGCGAGCTCGGGAAGGCCAGAGGCGATCTTCGCCGACTGACGAACCTCCTGAGCGTCGACGGTGGAGAAAATCTCCAGGGTCGCGGACAACGCGTGGAGTCCGCGATCGAGACACAACATTCGCAGGTCGAGCATCTCGCCGGACTGCTCGCCTCGGTCCGTCGCGTGACAGGCCGACTCTGCAGAGGCTACCCACTGCGTCGCGAACAGATCGAGTGCAGCGGCCGTCGCCTCCGAAGAGGTCTTCGCGTAGGGCAACTGTGTCTGCGCAAATGCGGAGAGGAGTTGGCTCCGCTCTTGTGGACCGTAGACGTCCGCCACGCGGTCGCCCACAAACGCGCATGGCGCAGGCGATGGGTCGCTGAGCCCGACGAGGGCGGCTCCGAGCGCGAGCCCTCCGACGCCGCCAAAGATCCACGTCCGGCTGCTGCGCGTCGGCGGGGCGAGAGCGCGAAGGAGCGCCCGCATGGACGGAAAACGATCTTCGGCCTTGGGCGAGAGCCCTCGCACCAGGGCGCGCTGGACCCTCCGAGGGACCGACTTCGGACTTGGAGGCAGCTTGCCGCGTCCGATCGCGAGACACAGCTCGTTGGCGTTGGCGCCGGAGAAGGGACGCAGCCCGTGCAGGCCCTCGAACAAGGAGACGCAAAACGAGAACTGGTCTGAGCGATGGTCGGTCTCGAGGCCGGCGTGCTGCTCGATGGGCATGTATGCCGGCGTGCCCATCACGGCGCCGGTCTCGGTCAGTCGCGAAGACGCCGAGCCTGAGGGGGCCGCGGCGTCGGAGGCTGCGGGGATGAGGTTGGCTTGGAGGGCGAGGCCGAAATCGGTGACGTACGCCTTTCCGTTCGGGCCGATGAGGATGTTG
>CAYGTG010000653.1:0-5124 GCA_964352485.1 uncultured Nannocystaceae bacterium
CATCACGGGCTGCTAGAGCACATCTCATCACCTCGCCACGCCGTCTCGCTGGTCTTTCCGAGCCACCGCGTCGAGGTGATGAGATGTGCTTTAGACCTGGCGCCTGGGCTCGGCGGGCGGTTCAGCTGGGTTCTTGCTCGTCGCCCAGCGGCGTGTGCACAGCTTTGAGGATCGCAGCTGCGCCCAGGGCCGCCGCGCCCCGGCGGTTGTCGCCTTGTACGCTGCAGCCGCCGCCGCTCCCAGATGCTCCACCGGCGGCGTCGGTATCCGCGTCGCTTCCGGTCGCGTCGCCCGTAGGTCCTGCGGAGGAAGCATCGCCTGCGTCGTCGGTGGTGACGCCAGCAGACTCGCTGTCGCTGGTCTCAGCGGGTCCGGTGGTCTGCTCGCCCGTTTCGCCGCCGCTGCTCTCGCCCCCCGAGCTCGACTCCCCGCCTTCGGAGCCATCGGGGAACGGTCCGGTGACCATGAGGGTGAGCCCCTCCTCCTGGATGTTGACGAACAACGCGGTGCCGTCCGGAGAGAAGCAGACCCCGGCCAGCTCGCTGCCGCTGAGGGCGTTACGGGCGAAGTCGCACAGGGTCCCATCCTCTGCGAGCACCCGGATGAACTGGTCGTTGTTACCGTCTTCACAGATGAACAACTCCCCCCACGGGGCCACGGTGAGGTTGTCGGGGAAGTCGAGGGTCGTCGCGCCGTCCGAGACCGCGATCAGCTCCAGGGTGCCGGTGTCGCCGTCGTCGAAGACGCGGAAGATCTGGCCCAGGCCTGCGGGCCCTCCGTTGGTGCAGGAGAAGTAGAGCTGCCCTTCGAAAAACCACAGGCCTTCCCCGCGGATGAACACCGTCGCGCCGTCCGCCTGGGCGGCATAGCGAACGGTGTCGTCGGCCGGGGCCGGGTCGTCGATGTCGACCCACTCGATCTCGAACAGCTCGCCCACCGTGCCGAGACTCGCGGTGTTGAAGGCCTCGGTATCCAAAATGCGAAGCGCTTGAAGGCGGCCCTCGAAGGGAAACTCGAGGTCGTCGGGAACGTGGCGATAGAAGCAGCCGTCGCCGCGGTCCTCCGTCAGATAGGTGACGAGGGTGTCGGGATCGACCGCGGCCGCCTCGTGGTTGAAGCGGCCGAAGCCGACGATCGGCTCGGCGGGGACAACCGACTCGGCGTCCTGGGGGCAGGCGAAGACGTAGCCGTGCTCACCCACGGTGTTCTCTTCGCAGGAGAGCCAGCCCCAAGGGCTTGGGCCACCGGCACAGTTGCGGACCGTGCCCGCGAGGACGAGGTTGGTCGAGACGACCGTGCCGGTCTCGCCGTCGATCACCATGCGGGTCACGCCTCCGAAGCCATTGGGGTCGTAGGCCTCCTTCGGGGCTTCGCCCTGTGCGTAGGCTCCGTTGCTGTCGTCGCCCGCGCTGACTTCATGGTTGCGCATCAGCAGCCAGGTCCCATTGGCCCCGGCGAAGCAGGCCATGCCGTCGGGGCGGCCGGGCACGACGTAGCCGTCGGCCATCGCGGCGCCGGCTTCTTGAAGCACGGTGTACGAGAACCCCTCGGGGAGATCGAGGATGCCGTCGGGGTCGGCAACGAGCTTGCCGTACTCGCTTGCAGACGCGCGACGGGAGAACAGGCCACCGAAGAGTGCGGCGGCTCCGGCAGTGCCGAGCGACCCTTTGACAAACACACGACGCCCCAGGCGATTCATGGCCGACATCATGCCCCGAGCCACCTGTGCGTGGTGACGAACTCGAAAAAACGGTGTCACATCCGCGGCCCCCGCCGATTGCTCAGCCGCGAGCGAGGTTTTCAGCGCCGCGCGAATCGTTTGGTGCTCTCGCGCGTATTGGCCTTTCGATGCCCCGCGACAGTGCTTCCTCGTCGTCTCTGATCCCTCGCGTTGCAGCCGTCTTGGTGCTGGGGCTCTCCTGCATCGCGGCGATGAACGCCTACGCCACGGTGGCGGCCGGGGGGGACTGGTTGCCGGCGTGGACCGCCGCCAGCGCGCTGTACACGGTCGTCGGTGCGGGCCTGTGGCGACGGACCCCGTGGGCCCGGAGCCTGGGCTTGGGGGTCGTGTTGTGGGGTCTGCTGGCCTGGGTGCAGTCGATGTTCGCAGGGCTGGGCTTTCAGCCCCTGTTGCTGGGGATCGTGGGCGGTCACGCGGTGGTCGCGTGCTTGCTTGCGATCGCGCCGTGCGACCTCCAGCCGCGGCACCGTTGGTCGCTGTTGCTGGCCGGTGCCGCACTTCCGGGCGCCTTGATGTACGGTTTCGCGCCCCTCGCAGACCCGCAAACGCGGGTGATGCTCGTGGGCGGAGCCGCGCTCTTGTTCACCATGGCGGTTGGGTTGGCCCGAGGCCGAACCTGGGGACTGCTCGCCGCGTTGCCCGCGGTGCCCATGCTGTGCACCGGCGCGTTCGTGGCCCCCGCGGTGGTGCCGATTGCGCTGATGCACCCCTTGCTCTGCGCCGACGTCATGCCGCAGGGCGTGTTGCTGCTGAGATTTCTCGGGGTGAGTGCGGCCGTGCTTGCCTGTGCTTCGGTGCTTCCGTTCGCCGGACCCGTGGCTCGGTTCTTCCGCGGCACCCCGGCGACCTGAGGTCTTGCTCAGGGGCAGCTCAGGTCGATCTCGGCGTAGGTCGAGTTCTCGTAGACGAGCGCACCGAGATACGGGAGCGGTCCGCCCTCCACGTGGAAGTCGACCACGCCCTCGAGTGCGCCCACGCTGCCGCTGACGAACTCGACGCCCCAGTCGTCGACCACGAGGTCTTGTCCGAGATCGGCTCGGGCTGCATCAGCGCTCAGCAGTTCGTACTCCATCGGGGCCGCGCCGAGCAGCGCGGCCGCCGACATTCGTGTCGTCCGGACGTCGTAGCGCACGGTGGTCTGGTCCTGCGGATCGCTGACGGTGATCTCGGATTCGAACAGCAGGGTGCCCAGCTGATCCTGCGCTTGGTCCCATGCGTCCAACGAGAGGTCGATGGGGCTGCGTGGGTCGGCTCCGAAACCGAGCATCTCGATGTAGGGGCCCGGGGCGTCGAAGTGCAGTTGTGCCGAGGCGGAGAGCGGATCGCTGGGGTCGAAGTCGACCGAGACGCGGGCTTCGCGGAGGTACGTGGTGACCTCGAACAGGTTCTCCTGCACCGGATCGCCGGCACGACCGAAGCTGTAGTCGCTCGCCAGGTAGAACCGCGTCGTCATCTCCGCACCGGCCGCATCCGAGGTGTACAGGCCGTCGCCTTCGAAGCGCCATCCGTCCGGGGTCGCGTCGGAGCGGTTGTCGACGATCGCGTCGACAATGCCCAAGACGATCGAGGAGCACAGCGTGACCGACAGGCCACCGCACGCGATCATCTCGTGAATGCTGTGGTCGAAGTCGGCGACGATCTGCGTCGCGTCCTCGACATCATGGTCCTCGCGGCACTCGACGAGCAGCTCGTCGGGCGTCTCCTGAGCACCCTCGGCGCTCTCCGCCTCGTCCGGTGTGCCGTCATCGTTGGATGCGGTCGTGAGGAGGCAGCCGGGCGCGAGGAGGGCAGTCAAGATCAAGGGCAGCGTAGGCTTCATGCCGGTGGGTGCCCGCATCCCCTGTGGATTCGTGAACGTCGCCGAAGAAAGTCAGCGCACGGGCGGAAGCCAGACGATGAACCCTTGCTCCAGCAGGTCCTGCGTTGCCTCCTCAGCCGACAGAACGCCGTTCTTCGCCGCATCCAGTGCGGTTTGGACCCCCGAGGTTTCCTCCAAGACTCGGGGTTCTCCGGCCCAGCGGATGGCGACCACAGCGGCGACGGGTGCGACGCTTGCCTCGGGGTCTTCGCCAAGGACTGCGTCCAGCGTGTCCCGGGAGATCGCATCTCGGCGCAGGGTGGTGTTCACGCGGATGCGTCCGGCGACGCCCACGCTCTCAGGGATCGCGCCAAACCGCTCCGCCTCGAGGTCGGCACCGGGTGGCTGGCGGAGCCACGCCTCGAACGATGCGGCTTCGCAGCGCGGGGACGCCTCGCGCTCCAGGTAGTCGGCGAATCGCAGGGCCAGCGAGCGTGGTTGCGGGGGCTGATCGGATTCGGCGAAGCCACGGGCGAGCTCGGCGAAATCCTCACCGTCCAGAGCGCGAGGCAGCGCGGTCCGCAGGCCGGCCGCGAGAGAGGTCCGTGCGCCGTCGGTCGTGGGGAGCCAGCCCCAACCGCCGGCCACCGTTCGGTCCGCGACCCCGGGGTCGAGCGTGCGCAGCCGCTTGGGCAACTCGATTAGCGTGTCGTCCACGGGGTGTCCTCCCGCGAGCGCATCGATGCACGGCATGAGGGCGTCTTCGGCCTCGTCGCTGTCGAGCGCCTCGATGTGGAGAAGCACGCGGTAGGCCAGATCCGAGGCGGTGCGTCGCTCCCGAGCCGCGACGCGTTCGGCCAGGGGCGCGAGGGCGTAGGGCTGGGTCAACAGAGCCGAAGCCAGGTTTCGGACATGCTCGAGGTGGTCGCCGCAGGCCTCGAAGCGGTCCACGCCGACGTCGGCAAAGCGCTCGACCCACGCGCCAAAACTCCAAGCCGTCAGCCGATTCCAGTGGGCGCGCAGATACCCGACGGCGTCGCTGCTCGCATCGAGCCCGGGGCGTGGCGTGGAGACGATACGTCCCGAGGAGAGCTCTCGTGCGCATGCGTCGAGCTCGGTTTCCAGGTGCTCCAATGCGTGTGCCGCCGCCGCTTCGGCGTGTTGCGGTGAGGCTTCGACCTGCCACGCGGGGACGAGCGAGCGCTCGCAGCGTTCGCAGTGCGTGCGATCGGGACGCCGACCGGCGTGCTCGGGGCAGGCGTATCGTCCGATTTCGTCGAAGCCATACCAGTGGACGACCGGGAGCAGCTCGGAAAGCCGCGCCGAGAGGTACGCCTCGAACCTCGTGAGCTCGGGCCGCCACGCGAAGCGGGCCAGTCGATGCAGTAGCTCGTGGGGTCGCCACTTGGCCCGGTGGCTCGGATGAAAGACGGGCAGGGGTCCCTCGAGAAACGCCGAGAAGTACTTCGGCACGTGGAGCACGCCGTCGCGCCAGTCCTCGGGGACGAAGGCATCATCGTCCATGCCCACGTCGATCTCCGGCCGGGCTCCTTCGGGGACCAGCGGGGAGAGGCGGTGCTCGTGG
>CAYGTG010000654.1:0-5120 GCA_964352485.1 uncultured Nannocystaceae bacterium
CCGACGACCAGCCCCTCGGCGACGAACACTCGCATGATGCCGCTGTCGGCGGTGCCCATCGCCTTGAGGATCGCGATCTCCTTGCTCTTCTCCATCACGCTCATGAGGTTGGAGGCGAGGATGCCGAAGCTCGCCACCAACACCACGAACAGCAGCGCGATAAACATGGCGACCTTCTCAAGAAACATCGCAGAGAACAGATTGCGGTTGAGGTCCCGCCAGTCTTCGACGATGAGGTCGTCCGATTCGCTGAGGCGACCCAGGCCAGCTACGATCCGCTCGACCTCGGCTTTGCCCGCGTTGATAGCCTCCACATCGACGAGCTTGACCTCCACCCCACTGACCTTGTCGCCCGTCAGCAGGAACCGCTGGACCGTCGACAGTGGCGCGTAGACGTTCTTGCGGTCGTACTCATACATGCCCGAATAAAAGACACCTCCGACTTTGGCCGCGAGCTGCCCAGGAACCTGCCCGGCGGGGGTAATCCGCCCGATCGGGGTGATGAGCTGGACGCTGGCACCGAGGCGAACCCCCAGCTCCATCGACAGCTCTCGGCCGATCAAGATCGGGCTGCGCGCCCCCTCGATCTCGAAACTGGGGACGTCCTCGGCGCCGACGGGCTCGGCGGTGGTCGCAGGGTTGGGCAGATCCGGATCGGGCTTTTCCGGCGTCAGCTCCAGCTCCTGCGTGGGGTCCTCCCATCCGTCGCCCCAACCGTCGTCGGCGGGCTCGGCATCCTGCTTCGGGGCCGCGAGCCGCTCGCCGACCGAGGGAATGTCGCTGAGCAATCCTGCTCGGGCTTGGTCCGACGGGGATGGCGCGGCAGGGCGCGGTGGCCTCTTGGTGGCCCCGAGTTCGTCCGCGGGGTCTTCCCAGCCTTCGCCCGAGTCGTCGCCCAAGTCGCCAGGGGTGTCAGCGGGCTCGGGTAGATCCTTGAGGTCTGGAAGTGGTCTCGGCAGCTTGTTCTTGGGCTGCAGGCCGGCCCCAGCCGCGCCGAGGCTCACGTCGGTGCCGCGCTCGTCATCCCCAACCTGCTCGACTTTGGAGTTCTTCTTCCGCTCCTCCTCGAGGTGACGGAGCCGATACGGGGTCCCGGACTCGAGAACGCCAAAGGGATCGACGGCGGGGATGTTCTCGGGGTGCTCGAGGTAGTCGTACTCCCCCTCCTCGATCAGCTCGCTGAGGTTGGAGACCTCGGTCTGCCGCGAGGGAACGATTCCCGACAGCAGCGCGCCCTGCCGGTTGAGCCCGGAGCGAACCATGATCTCGCCCTCGAGATACGGACTCGCGCCCGCGATGCCTTCGCCCGCGGCCAGCGCGTCGGCCAAGTCCGTGTAATCGGCGAACGGTTTGCCGTCCTTCCGAGAGACCCGAACGTGGGCCTTCTGGTTGAGGATCTTGTCGCGCAGGTCCCCTTCGAGCCCGCTCATCAAGCTGAGCACGACAACCAACGCCATGCAGCCGAGCAGCACGGACATCGTGATGACGGTGGGCAGCAGGTTGAAGAACCGCGCGAGCAGTCCGAACACCAGCGCCATCACCCCCATGATCAGGGTGAGCGCCCCGAAGGTCCCGTACCACTGCTCGACGGGGGTCGGCCCGATCTCGGTCTCGATCGGGCCGAAGGGACCGTCGATCACGGGCGCGGGCGGGGTCGACAAGGATCCGGCATACAGCGCGAGCGCGCCTCCGATGACGATCAGATAGATCGCCGTCAGCAGCAACGGACGCACCCATGCTGGCCTGTCGTCCCCGCTTCGCAGGTGACGCCAGGCGATGAGCCAATCCAGGGCGTTGAAGCCCCCCAGGACGCGGCCGATCACGCCGTCGCGTCCTCCCCATTGGTCTGCGCACCGTGCTGCAAAAGAAAGGACTCGACGAATGCGTCGAAGTCACCATCCAGCACCGCATCGACGTTGCTGATCTTGAGGCTGGTCCGGTGGTCGGTCACCTGCCGGTAGGGATGAAGCACGTACGAGCGGATCTGGCTGCCCCACTCGATCGCCTTCTTGTCACCGGCGAGTGCAGCTCGCTCCTCGTCGCGTCGCTGTTGTTCCAACGCCCACAAGCGGGCCTTGAGCATGCGCTCGGCGGTGGCCCGGTTCTTGTGCTGCGATCGCTCGGCCTGACACGCCACGACGACGCCTGTCGGCAGGTGCGTGAGGCGAATTGCGGAGTCGGTCTTGTTCACGTGCTGGCCGCCGCTGCCCGAGGAGCGATACGTATCTTCTCGAATCTCGGTCTTGTCGAGTTCGATCTCGATGTCGTCTTCCCCGAGGTCGGGCATGACCATGACGCTGGCGAAGCCCGTCTGGCGCCTGGCCTGAGCGTCGAAGGGCGAGATACGCACGAGCCGGTGCACACCGATCTCCGAGCGAAGGTAGCCGTAGGCGTACTCGCCACTGAGTTCGATTTCCGCGCCCCGGATCCCCGCTTGCTCCCCCTCTTGGTAGCTCAGCACGGTGACCTTCATGCCGTGACGCTCGCCCCACCGCATGTACATCCGCAGGAGCATCTCGGACCAATCCTGGCTGTCGACGCCGCCGGCCCCCGCGTTGACGCTGAGAATCGCGCCACAGCTGTCGTGCGTGCCCGACAGCATCCGCCGAAACTCGAGCTTGCCCACCATCGCGTCGGCGTTTTGGAGCTGGCCCCATGCCTCGACGATCGAATCGGAATCGCCCTCGTCGCGGGCCATTTCGTAGAGCTCACTGGCCTCCTCGAGGACCGTGGAGGCCTCGTCGATGGTGCCGACGAGGTGCTTCATCTCCGCTTGTTCACGGACGACGATCTGAGCCGCGTCTGCGTCCTCCCAGAACTCTGCTTCTGCGGTCTGGGCTTCTATCTCTTCGAGTCGCTCGACCTTGCGAGCGTAGTCAAAGATGCCTCCGGAGTTCGTCGAGGCGCTCGGTGAGCCGCGCGATGAGGTCGACGACCTTGGCGTGTTCGACGGACGGCGGGGCTTGCGTGGTGGAGGTCTCGCTCATGGTGAAATCCTTACAGCGCTTCAGACCTCGATGAGTCGAAGCTGCTTGCGACCCGGGCGTGGTGGGTCGCGGGGCACAGGATAGTCGCCCGTGAAGCAGGCGTCGCAGAAGTTCTTGCCGGAAGCGTCGGGGGAACGCACTGCCGCGAGCAGCCGCTGTGCGCCGAGATAGCCCAACGAATCCGCCTCGATGCTCTTGGCGATCTGCTCGACGGATTGGGTCGATGCGACGAGTTCGGCCCGCGTGGGCGTGTCGATCCCGTAGTGGCAGGGGCCGTTGACGGGCGGCGAGGAGATTCGCACGTGGACCTCGGTGGCGCCCGCCTGTCGCAGCAGCTTCACGATCTTGCGCGAGGTCGTGCCGCGGACGATCGAGTCGTCGACTACGACCACTCGCTTGCCTTTGAGCACCTGCGGCACGGCGTTGAGCTTGAGTCGGACGCCAAAGTGGCGGATCGAATCGCTCGGCTCGATGAAGGTGCGCCCCACGTAGTGGTTGCGAATCAGCCCCATCTGAAACGGGATCCCGCTGGCATGCGCATAGCCCAAGGCCGCCACGACCCCCGAGTCCGGCACCGGAATGACGACATCAGCCTCGACCGCGTGCTCCTGTGCGAGCTGCTCGCCCATGGCGATGCGGGCCTCGTAGACGGACTTGCCGTCGAGCACGCTGTCCGGGCGTGCAAAGTAGACGTACTCGAACACGCACGACCGCCGCGGTGCCTTGCGCATGAAGGAACTGCTCATACCGCGCTTGGAGATGGTGAGGATCTCGCCCGGCTCGATGTCGCGGATGCGTTCGGCCTCGATCAGGTCGAACGCCGAGGTCTCCGAAGCGACCACGTAGCAGTCCGGCGACCCGATGAGCCGGCCGAGCACCAGCGGCCGGAACCCGTGTGGATCGCGAACGGCCACAAGCTCGTCTTCGGTGGTGAGCACCATCGAGTACGCGCCGTGCACCCGGCCCAGCGCGTCCGCGAGCTGATCGCGAAAGTCCCGTTGATGGCTGCGTGCCATCAACTGCAAGATCACCTCGGTGTCGCTGAACGAGGTGAAGATGGCGCCCTCCCCCTCGAGTTCCTCCCGCAGGACCTCTTCGTTGACAAGGTTGCCGTTGTGCGCGATGGCGACAGAACGGCCGCGGTACTGCGCCCACAGCGGTTGGATGTTCTTGACCAGCGATCCGCCCGCGGTGGTGTAGCGGACGTGTCCGATCGCAAGCGGCCCCGGCAGCTGGGCGAGCGCCTCGCGGGTGAAGATCTTGCGGACCTGCCCCATCGCGCGAACGCCGTGGAGCGTGCCGTCCAGGTTGGAAACGACGCCCGCGGACTCCTGGCCACGATGCTGGAGCGCGTGGAGCCCCAGATAGGTCAGGTTGGACGCCTCGGGGTGATTGAAGATGCCAAAGACACCGCACATGGGACTGCTCCGAGTCGGCTCCGTATCACGTTTTAGGGGGCCGCGTCGGCCGGAGCCGTCACGCCGCCAGCCGCACCACGAACTGGAGCGTCGTCAGGGCGATGGCGGCCCACAGCGTGGTCTTGATGCTGTCGAACTCGATCCCGTCGCTGAGCCGCACAGTGATCATCAGAACCGCAGCGTTGACGGCCGCCTGGATGATGAACACCCCAAGCGGCCCCAGAAGCGCGATCGGGAAGAACAGCAGCGTCAGGACGCTGACGAGCACCTTCCCCAGCGTCACGCTCAGCGCGCCACCGATGGCCCCCGCTTTGAGCGCATTGGCCGTGCCACGCACGCGCATGCCGGAAAAGACCATGGGCAGGAACAGGATTCCGACCGCGAACGCGACAACGGATGCGATGAGCTGGACCATGGGCACCCCTACTCTAGCCCGCCCGCGAGCATTCCCGCCCGCAGCGTCGAGCGGGCCTCGTGCGGCGCCGCACTGCCGCGGCCTCGCGGCTACACCAACCCGAGATTGCGCGCGAGACGCTCTTGGGGATTCTCGGTATCGGGCTCAAAGGGCCGGCCGGTGAGCTGTTCGAACAGCTCCACGTAGCGATGGGCTGCTTCGGTGCGGATCTCCGGCGACAGCGGTGGCGGAGTCCCGTCCCCGACAAAACCCTTCGAGACCAGCCAACGCCGCAGGAATTCCTTGTCCAGCGCTCGGGGA
>CAYGTG010000655.1:0-5105 GCA_964352485.1 uncultured Nannocystaceae bacterium
ACGAGGTCCAGGACGCGCCGCTCGTGCTGTTCCTCGCGCTGCTCGAGGCGCGCAGGCTCGCCCAGAAAACCGGGCGACGCGACATCGCGGCCAGCTCGGCGACCGATCTTCTCGTTGCCGTCGGGGTGCAGCAAGGTCGCAGCGAAGACGGAAAGCGCTACCAGGAACTCGCGCTGCAGGAATCCTCTTTCGCGCCGGAGCTACACGCCGCCGCTCTCCTGGTTTCGAGTCACTTCTCGATGCAGCAGGGGCAATATGCCGAGGCCGAACGCGACGGTCGCAGGGTTCTGGCGATTCTCGCTGGGACCACCACCCCCGCGGCGGACACGGTTGCGCCCCGCATGAACCTGACAGCGATTCTCCGCCGTCGAGGCAAGCTCGAGGAAGCCCGGACCAATCAGGAAGAGGTGGTGACGATCGCCGAGGCGGCGCTTGGAGCCGCGCATCCGACCACCGCAGCGGCGCGAAACAACTTGGCCAACGTTCGCTTTGGCCAGGGGGACTACGCCGCGGCAGAAGCCGAGCATCGACGGGTGCTCGAGATCCGTCAGCGGGTGCTGAGTCCCGATCACGCCGATCTCGCCGAGTCACACAACAACCTGGCTGTCATCCTGCGAAGTCGCGGTAACGCAGAGGAGTCGCGCCTGCACAACGCGCAGGCGCTTTCGATTCGCGAGCGTGCCCTGGGCCTGGAGCACCCGCTCACCATTCAGTCCCGCCAGAACCTCGCCGCTGCCAACCTCTCGCTTGGCAGGGATGAGGAGGCGCAGACACAGCTCGAGGAGGTCATCGAGAGCTTGACGACCGTTCTCGGAGGACAGCACCCCGAGCTTGTGGGTGCGCGACGCAGCCTCGCGTCTGCGCTGCGGAGCCAAGATCGACTCGCCGAGGCCGACGCGCAGCTGCATCTGGCGCTCGAGGTCGCAGAACTCCACCATGGCGCCGATCATCCAAAGGTTGGGAAGATTCGTGCGGACCTTTGCGAGATTTCGCTGAAGCAGGAGGCCTATGCGAGGGCTGAGACCCTCTGCAAGTCCGGGCTGGACGCGATGGCCAGCGGACTACCTCAAACGCACCCCGAGCGACTGAAGGCCGTTGCCATGCTGGCCGAAGCCGAGCTCGCCAGCGGCCGCGTGGCGCAGGCGCTCGCGCGGGCGGAAGAAGCGTGGGCTCTCGTCGAATCCCAGCCCTCGGTTTCGACCTCCCTGCGCGGCCACGTGGCGTTCGTCCTCGCTCGCGCGACCTCAGATCGTTCTCGCGGGTCTGAGCTGGCACAGCTCGCTGCGCAGGCTTATGCCGAGGCCGGGCCCTCAAAGGCGGATGCCGTCAGTGAGATTGAGCGCTGGCTCGAGTCCAGGAGACCCTGAGCGCCATCGCGGTGGGCTGCGGATCTGGAACCGCCGGAGCAGCCCTACTCGAACTAGATCTCGAACGCGAACACCTGACTCTCCACCGGCGACGCCGGCATCGTCCCGGTGAACGTCTCCGAGGCTTCGCCGCTGACCTGGATCTCGAAGGGACCCCCGCGGAGCCCGTCGAAGTTATTGACCCACACCCGGTACTCGCCCACCGGGGGCTGCATCGGGAAGTAGACGTTCTCGACGTGCGTCGTGTTGTTGTCGAGGCATTCGGCGCTGACACAGTCGTCGACGTCGAGAATGCCGCCACCGGCCTCCCGGTTTTCGAACGAGATCCGATCGCCTGCGGGGGTCTCGACGTGGAGGTCGAGATCGCTGACGTAGTTCCACGACAGCGAGATGCGAAGCTCGCCCGTTCCGACACACACGCCCTCGAAACACGTGGCCTCGTCGGGGCAGTCTTGGGGTCCGTTGCACTCGGCACCCTCGGTGTTGAAGACGTCCTCGGTTGAGGAGCTGTCGGCGCCTCCCGAGGAGGAGCTCTCTGTCTCGGCGCCTTCGCCCTGAATCAGCCGTTCGACGCAGCCACCGGCGGTTCCCACCAGACCCAGCACGAGCAGTCCTGCCGTGTAGCGCATCGAGGTGGAACGCTACCACGGCGGGCGAAGGATGCACGGGTGTGCGTCACTTCAGGGACTTGAGCAGCGCCTCTTGTTCGGCGATCTCTTTGTCCTCTTCGGTCTGCTTGTCGCCGGACATCGCGTCGAGGTCGACGTCGATCTTCTCGTATCGCACCAGCATGTTGCGCAGGGCGAGGCGGCTGCCGGGCGCAGGGCCTTCGATGTCCTTGTCGTCTCCCTTGGCTGGAAGATGAATCTTGCCCTGAGCGCCCTCGATCACGCACTTGTGGGCCTTGGTGACGATCGCTTCCTCGTCCTTGGCGCCGCTCATCCCCTCGAGGATTGGGTAGTCGTTCTTGTAGAACTTGATGAGCATGTCGACCGCGCCCGCGGAACCGCACTTGGCGTACAGAGGGTCGTACTCGTCCGGAACGATCGCGGTACGGCTGTCGATGACGTTGTCGGCGTCGCGCACCGCCCAGTCGGAACCCGCGGTGGCCAACATGCCGAAGTCGTGCAGCAGGTGGCCGTAGATCACCGACTGCAGAAAAGCCTTCTTGAGCTTGGGACCGCTGAGCTTCTTCGAGAACACGAAGGTGAGCTCGTTGTGGCCTCCGCCGAGGTCTTCACGCAGGACGCCAAAGCCGGTTTCCTGGTTGATCTTGATCGACTTGGCCTTGTCGGGAACTCGCTCTGAGCCCTGCATCAAGAACAGCGAGTGCGTATCGCCCAGATACTCGAGGCGCTCGCGGAGCTCCTTCATGTTGGTGATCTTGGTGAGCAGTTCCTCGTTGCCTTCGACCTGCTTGGCCCAGGCCGAGAACTGCGGATCCATGGAGTCGGCCCAGGTACGCGGAGGAGGCTCTTCCTTTCCGAGCTCCTTCTTGATGCCGCGCAGGACGCTGCGGAACGGCTCGTCGTCTGCCACGACGCGGCGCGCGTACATCTTCACGTTCATCCAGTCGTCCCACACCTTTTCTTTGTTGCCGGTGTAGTAGGTCTGCATCTCGCGCACGGGCGCTTGCAGATCGCTGGGAAGCGCGGCGATGGCAGCTTCGGCTTCTTCTGCGTTGAAGAACTGAAGCAGGCGAAGGTCGGCATACAGCGAGGTGATCTGATCGCGCTGTTCCTCGCCGTAGCCACGGAAGACGCGATGCACGAGGTCGGCGTAGTCGCGGCGAGCATTCTTGCGGAAGGCCCATGCGTCGGCTTCGGCCACGCCGCGCACGATCGCTTTGACGCGGTCGTTGGCGCTGAGACCCGGCGTCACGCGCACGACCGCAGCAACACCGGCTTCGAGGCTGTAGTTGCCGCCGCCTTCTGGGGCGCCGTCGGCTTGCTCCACATACGGCACCTGGTTGAGCGGGTAGAGCTTGCTGAGGAGAGGCTCGAGCTTCTGCGCCATCGGGTCGGTGGGCCCGCGCTCCTCGAGCTCTTTTCGTTCTTCTTTGTCGCCCTCGACTTGGTCGACTTGCCGCGCCATCGCGTCGCTGCGGCTGTCGCAGGCAGTGGCGCCGAGAGCGATCGTGAGCGGGATCCCAAGGAATAGGCCGGTTCGTTTCATCTGGACACGTCTCCCGTGCGCGCAATGGCTCCGTCCGAAGCCCGCTCACGACACCGCTGGACGGTAGAAAATGCCCGCCTAGCCTGTCAAACGCGGCCGACCACTCCCCGCCGTTGACGAGTAGGCCCGCAGGTCGCATGTTTCTCCCGGTTGCCCCAAGGGGTGACGCAACGTCAGGTTCTGCCGAGACCGACAGAGACTGCGCAACTACCGCCGAATTCGCCATGAGTACCGAGACCGCACCCGCCACAGAAGCTGCCGCCCCCGAAGCCGCGCCTGAGATGCAAGCCGCGCTCAGCCTCACCGAGGTTGCGGCCTCCAAGGTCGCAGAGATTCGTGAAGCCGAGGCCATTGAACCCCACTACGCCCTGCGTGTGAAGGTCCTGGGCGGGGGTTGCTCCGGCTTCCAGTACGACCTGTTCTTCGACGAACAAGCCGAGGACGACATGGAGTTCGAGAGCGCCGGCGTGAAGCTGATCTCCGACCAGATGAGCTACATGTACCTGATGGGGACCAACATCGACTACGTCGAGGGTCTCCAGGGCGCTGGCTTCAAGTTCAACAACCCGATGAGCACCGGCTCGTGCGGGTGCGGAAGCTCGTTCTCCGTCTAGAGCGGCGTCTTCGCTCTACACTCACTCCGTGGTCCTCGTCCCGGAGCGCTTCGCCAGCCGGCTTGATGCCGTAGGCAGTCCGCGGCCGTCTTTGTCGTTCGCGGACCCCGTGGCGGACGCGGCCGTTGTGGCGCTGCTGATGCCCCGCGTTGGCGCGAGGGAGGATGATCCCAAGGTCGTTCTCATCGAGCGAGCCGGGAGCATGCGCAACCACGCCGGCCAGGTCGCCTTCCCCGGCGGCAAGCCCGATGCGGGGGACAGGGGTCTCATCCACACGGCATTGCGCGAGGCGAGTGAGGAAGTTGGGCTCCCCGAGATCGATGCGGCCGATGTCTTGGGTCGGCTCTCGCCGGTCCCCACGCCGTCTGGGTTTTGCATCTGGCCCTACGTCGCGTGGGCGCCCGAGGGCTGGCACCCGCGCAACACGAGCGAGGCTGAGGTCGCGGCGGTCATGACCCCGCGTCTGTCCACCTTGGCAGGCTCGCACTCGGTCGCGGGCGAGGGCGTGTGGAAGGGGTTCGCATACGAGATGCACTCCTTTGCTGTGCATGATCCTCCCGTGTGGGGGGCGACTGCTCGCATCATGTGGGACCTGCTGGAGCGCATCCGTCGATGAGCGAGCCTCGTCTCGGCGCAGAGGCGCTGGAGCGTATCGCTGCGGGTGCCGAAGCTTCGGGCCTCTTGGGGCTTGGGGTCGTTCGACTCGACCACCCAGGATTCGAGCCCTCTGCCGCCGCGCTCGACCGGTTTGTCGAAGACGATTTCCACGGCGAGATGGGGTTCATGCAGCGGACCCTCGAGGTTCGAAAGGACCCGGCGCAGATGCTCCCTGGGGCCCGCAGCGCGCTCGTTGCCGCGGTGCCGTATCGCGGTGAGCCCGGAACCGGGGTCGCCCGGTACGCACACGCGGCCGACTATCACACCGTCATGTACAGCCGCCTCGAGGCGG
>CAYGTG010000656.1:0-5102 GCA_964352485.1 uncultured Nannocystaceae bacterium
CTTCAGTACCTGACGCTCCGCGTCCTTCAAGCAGAGGGCCAAGCCCGCATGCGGATTACTCTCGACGTCGCGGGCTACCGCACGCGTCGCGAGAAGACGCTCAAGCAGCTCGCTCGCAACGCGGCCGACAAGGTTCTCGACGAGGGTCGTTCATTCCACTTCGAGCCAATGAGCGCGATGGAGCGACGCGTGGTCCACATGGCGATCCTCGAGATCGAGGGTCTCGCGACGGAGTCCGAAGGCGAAGGTCGTCGGCGCCACGTCGTGGTCTTCCCCGAGCGGTGAGCACCACCGACTCCCGAACCACCCTCGTCGGTGTTGCCACAGGCACGCCGGACGGGGGTGTCGCAATTGTGCGGTTGAGCGGACCACGTGCCGCAACCGTGTTGTCCGGCCTGGGCGTCGAAGACCCGCCGACACGGCGTCGGCTGGTCCGGCGCCTGCTGGCGTTGGCGGGCGGGCAGCAAGAGGATGGACTCGTGGCCTGGATGCCGGGGCCGCGCTCGTTCACGGGCGAGGACGTCGTCGAGCTCCATGTGCACGCAGGCGAGCGAAACGTCCGCGCGGTTGTCGAGGCCTGCCTCGCGCTGGGGGCAACGGCCGCAGGTGCCGGCGACTTCAGTCGACGAGCGTTCGAGCTCGGCGCGCTGTCGCTCGACCAGGCCGAAGGGATCGCGGCGGTCATCGGGGCGCAGACCGACGAAGCGCTCACGCAGGCTCGGCGGCTGGCCGCCGGAGAGCTTGGCCGCGGGGTCGAATCGCTGCGGGAGGCGGTGCTCGGGCTGCGCACGGAGGTGGAAGCCAACCTGGACTTCCCCGAAGATGTGGCGGAGGCCGATGTGCTTCGGTGGCGGAGCGAAGTGGAGGAGATTCGCGGTCAGCTGGATCGGTGGCTGTCTGGCTTTGAGGCGGGTCGTCGGGGGCGAGAGCGGGCGCGCTTTGTGCTGGCCGGGCCGCCCAACGCCGGCAAGAGCTCCCTGTTCAACGCGTTGCTCGGCCGACGCCGCGCAATCGTGGCCGACGTACCGGGCACGACGCGCGACTACGTCGAAGCGGAGTATGGGCTCGGGCCGCATGGCGCGTGGCTGATCGACACCGCGGGGTTGCGCGCCGGCGCCGGCACGGTCGAGGCGGCCGGCATCGAGATGAGTCGGGAGCAGGTCGAGCACGCCGATGTGGTGCTGTGGGTCGAAGCCTCGGATGCCGAGCCAGTGCAGCGCCCGGAGCTGGGGTGCACGGTGTTGGAGGTTGAGACCAAGCGAGACCTTGGCACGCGGCGGCCCGACGCGATCGGTGTGACGTTGGGCGCCGGGCGCGAGGGGGTCGAGAATGTGGAGGCGGCGCTGCGGGGATGGTTTTCGCGGGACCAAGACCGAGCGTGGATCGGTTTGGCCCGCCACCGGGACCGAGCCGCAGAAGCGCTCGAGGCGCTGGGTCGGGCGGGTGCGCTGATGGCCGAAGATGCAGCGCTCGAGATCATCGCGTTCGAGCTCGGCGTCACCGAGGCGCGACTCGCCGCCATCACGGGGCGGACTCAGCTCGGGCCGGTGGGCGACGAGGTTCTCACCCGAATCTTCTCGACCTTCTGCATCGGCAAGTAGCGCGGGTTGTTCACCCTGGCGAGGGCTCGAGCGCGTCCCACAGGGCCTGGCCAAGGTCTTGAAAAGACGTTGGGGTCGCGGCGTTGAAGCGCTGGGGAGCCCCGGCGGGCGGAATGAGGACGAAAGCGAGCGGGCGTCCGTCGTCGCCAACCGCTGGCGTGGGCTCGAGCTTGTACAAGCCGGGGACGAGCTGGACCTCGCAGCTCGACCCATCGAAGCTGAAGCTGCCGCTCGTGGATTCTTCGTTCTCGAGGAACACGCTCAGCGAACCCACCTGGCTCTCGGCGCTGATGCCGGTCGCAACGATGAAGCCGGCCGTTGTCCACTGGACGGTGGTGTCGAAGAAGACCTCGCACAGCTGGGCGGCCGTCGGTATGGCGGCGTCCGCGGGCTCGCCGAGCAGTCGGTGCCCGACCCGGATCTTCGTCTCGTCGAACACGACATACAGCTCGTGAAGCAGGGTGTCGTCGCTTGGCTGCGCCTCGGTGTAGACGCCGCGCAGCAGCGCCGGAGCGGACTGGGCGCTGGGTGCTTGGAGCGGCTGTGTCGCCGGGCTCGTCGCGGCCTTGCTGCACGCGAGCGGCGAAACGCAGAGGATGGCGAGCAGCGGGCGAGCGGCACAATCAAACATCGTCATGGGAGTCGTTCCTGCGGGCGCCGACGGAATCCGAACAGGGTGAACAGGAGCGCGACGCCGGACCAGCCGCCGCTGCTCGGGGTGGAACACCCGCAGCCGCCGTCGCCGTCGCCGTCGACCCCGGGAGCGCCCGTGGTGGGCTCCGGGTCGGTCGAAGCTCCGGTGGACTCGGGGTCTCCGGTGGTGGGGGCGGCCGCGCCAGTACCTTCGCCCGACTCGTCGCCGCCGCCTGCCCCGGTCGAACCGCCCGGTTCGCCGGGCACCTCAGCGTTGATGCCAATGGTGACCGCTGAAGACACCCCTTCGTTGCCAGCCCAGTCGACCGCGTGCGCGACGATCGTGTAGACGCCGTCGGGGAACGGTACGTCGGGGAATGCGAAGGGCGGATAGGTATCGCGCACCGCCTGCTCCATGCCGTCGATCTCGATCCAGACCTCTTCGACGCCGTATCCGCTGTCGAGCGCGTCGACCTCGATGGTGACCAGCGCGCCGGACTCGAGTTCGCTGCCTTGGCTGGGCGACGCGACGGCCACCTCCGGTGGTTCGTCGTCGGGGGTGGCGTCGAAGGCGTCGCCGCAGGTGGCGGAGGGCCCGGTCGTGGGGGTCCCTGCGCACATGTCTTCCCAGACGCCGGCAGGGGTGGAGCCGCCGGCGAAGAACCCGGTGCAGTTGGGATTGGGGTTCCACGTTCCGTCGGCGTCGTGGCACGGCGTGATGTCGATCTGCGACGTCTCTTCGATCCAAGGAATCGCGGGGTGCATCAGGGCATGCGTGCCGGTGGTCTCGTTGCAGCCGATCAGTCCCGTGGACACCATGGAGATGGCCCGGAACGATCCGTCCTCCATCGGAAGATACGCGGTTCCTCCAGAGTCGCCCTCGCACGTGGTCACGCCGGTCCCTTGGGCACCGATCTGCGCCGTGCTCCCAAAGGTGGAGACGATCACCGTTGGGCCCCAGCGCTTGGTTCCCGCGCCGCCGACGTTGGAGTCGCCGTATCCGACCAAGAAGACCTCCTGCCCTTCTTGGATCAGGTCGGTCTCGCAGCCATAGGCAGGCGGAGTGAACGGGATGTCGAGCATCGGTTCCTCCAGGATGCAGAACGCCCAGTCTTGCGCCTGGTTGGTGGTGCCGAGGTAGTCGGGGTTCGTGACGCAGCGCTGGGTCTGGCGGGTGATCGCTTGGGTCGAGCTCTCGCCGAAACGGATCTGCTTGTCACCGTCTCCGCAGTGCGCTGCGTAGGTGATGACGCGTGGATGGACAAGCGCGCCCGTGCACAACCCTCCCCCTCCGGTGACGGCCACGGTCGTGGGCCATTGGCAAACCTCGGCCGGCGCACCACCAAAGACCTGCGGCTCGATCGGCTCCAGACCTTCGTCTGAAGCGGGCGCGGCGGCTGCGCTGGACGCGAAGGTCGCCAGGCAAAGAGCGGTCAGCGTCGGTCCGAGTCGCATCTGCGGAGTCTACGACGGGCCGGGTCCGGCCGCGACAGTGCCGCTCGTCAGCTCTCGGAGGGGTCGCGTGAATTCATCGCTTCCAGCAGCGGGGCCAGCAGGTCGACCGTCCCGCAACCGTCGGGAGTCTCGAGGTAGGACAGCCGGCCGAGCACGGTGATACCGCGGGCGGTCGCGATCACCTGGGCGTTGTCTTCGCGCGAGGGATCTTCGTTGTCATCGGCGTCGACGAAGTACACACCCAGCACGTCAAAGCCCTCATCGTCGAGGGCGTCCAGGGTCAACAGCGTGTGGTTGATCGTTCCCAAGCCGGTGGATGCGACGAGCACAACGGAGTCCGCGAGCGCACGAATCCACTCGGTCTGCCAGGTCCCACCAGGCATGGGGACGTGCAGGCCCCCTGCCCCTTCGACGAAGATGTAGTCCGCCTGTCGCTCCAGCTCCCATGTTTCGAGTCGATCCCGGGTCAGCTCGAGAGCGTCGGGGAGCGGGTCCACGTTGGCCGCTGGCGGGCGGAGGAACGGCGCGGGATCTTCGGCGATTCCGGGGGCCAGCGGTTCCGGGTAGGTCAGGGGACAGGCCGACATGCTGTGATCGCGGGAGATGCCTGCCGCATCCAAGAGGCGCTCGACGTCGGTCGGCGTATCGGTGTCGCCACTTTGCGCCGGCTTGAAGGGCGCCGCGTTGAGCGCGTGGGTTCGGGCCCACTGCAGCAGCGCGCAGACGAGCGCGGTCTTGCCAACGCCGGTATTCGTGCCGACAAAGAAGACGCGCTCGGTCATGGGGTGGCCGCCAAGGAAGTGAGGTCGCGGTGGTTGGAGCCGAGCACGTCTCGAAGCGCGGCGACGAGGCCGTCGATGTGTTGCGGTTGGTGGTTGGCGCTGAGGGTGAGCCGCAATCGGGCGGCGCCTTGTGGAACGGTCGGGGGGCGGATCGCCTGCACGTGCCAGCCGCGGGCGAGGAGCTCGGCGGCGACCGCGACGGCCCGTTCATTGCCGCCCAGCACGACGGGTACGATCGGTGCGATGGGCACGTGCGGCAAACGAAGGGCACGGGCGAGGTGCTCGAGGTTTTGGCGGAGCCGGTGACGTGCCTCGTCTCCGGCCCGGCCCCGGAGCAGGTCAAGGCCGCCCAAGATCGACTCGGCGACCCTGGGACTGGTGCCGGTGCTGTAGACGAAGCTTCGGGCCCGGGTCCGGATCCAGTCGCACGCGGTCTGAGAGCCGGCCACGAATGCACCTGCACACCCGAGCGCTTTGCTCAGCGTACCTATATAGAGGGTGGGACGGATGCCGTGGGCTTGGGGCCAACCCTGACCACCCTCGTGGAGGCCAAAACCGTGGGCATCGTCCACGTAGACGCAGAAACCGTCATCGAGGGCAGCGTCTAGCGCTCGTGGGCTCGCCGCGTCCC
>CAYGTG010000657.1:0-5099 GCA_964352485.1 uncultured Nannocystaceae bacterium
CAAGTCTCGGGCATTTTGCCGGGTCTTCGGGGTCGCCAGGCTGTCCGCTGCGAGGCTGGGGAGCGGAGCAAACGTGACGGCCGCGAGGCCGTGGATGGCGGCAGAGATTCGGCGAAACGTTGACGTGGGAGCGCGTCGCATGCTGCCAAGGAGGCACAGCTCGAAGCTCCATCTCAACTTTTCGGCGTGAAGCCGGTCGCTCCAGGATTGCGCAGAAAAGTTGCGCCCGCGCAGGGAGCAATGTGCGAGGTCTCTGGGCAACCCCGGGGGGCTATGGCGCGCCCGCTTCGATCCAGGCGCGCACGAGCCCGATGAGTTCGGGATCGAGCAGCGTTGGGGCGCCGGCCGGCATGGGGCGCACGAGCGTTCCGAGGTCGTCGCGCGGCTCGCACTCGGAGAGCAACCGATAGAGGTAGCTCGCATCGGGGTCCCCGGGGACGACTCGCATCGCGCCGCCCTGTGCAGTCGTTGGGACGTCGATCAGGGCCTCGCGTGCGGCGTCCCCCAGCAGCTCGAGCCCGCCCGCGGCACCGAATCCGTGGCACGAGGAGAAGCTGCACCAGGGCCCAAGCACCCGCTCCTGCACGTCGGCAAACGTCGGTGGCGTGGCCTCGTCGAAGGTCCCCTCGGTGTCCTCGCACCGTGGAGGCTGTGGTGCGGGCTCGTCTGCGAACGGCGGCAAGATGAGGGGCCCCCGAGCCTCCGCAAGGGTCGGAACGCTGTAGGCGCGTCCGCGAGGCGCGGTCGCGATCTGACACGGGGCTTCGTGCTCCTGGACCCCATCCACCACATCGACCAGCGAGGAGCTACCCGTCTTGACGCCACCAACGACAATGTCGCCATACAGCGAGAGCCCCAGGAACACACACATTTCATCGATCCCGATGCCCCACTTCAGGGGCTGGGCATGCGGGTTGTCGTAGCCGCACGAAAACCGCAGCGAAGCCGTGCCGGGCACATCGATCGTCGGGTCTAGCGTCCGGCCCAGGGCGGACGCCGAGAACCCGTCGTGCTCGACAATGGTCACCTCTCCCTCGTCGGGGTCTTCGAACGAGAGGCTCATCGTCGTGCCCGCACCGTGGTAGTGCGGCAGCACGTAGGCGAGTGACAACCCTGACTCGCTCGCGTCGCACGTTGCCGTGAACCGGGCCTGGCCCAGCGCCGGGATGCTCAGATCGGTGTAGGTCAACATGATCGGCGAGAGGACCCACTGCACGAAGAACGGGTGCACGACGTCCAGAGACATCCACCCCGACGTGCTTCGCGGGTCCGGGCCCAGGTTGAGCAGGTGCACGTCGGCTACGACCTTCGAACGCTCAGGAATTCGAATGACGACGCCATCGGTGAAGTTCATCGACTCCTGCTGAGCCTGCGTCGATTGGGCAAACAGCACGGTGCCCGAGAGCGCCGCAGACACCTCGTTGTAGTCCCGCGACTCGCACGGCCAGTAGCCGTCCTCGCCCTCGTAGACGTCTTCGGGGACCACGAACCAATTGCTGTGATGCAGCGAGCCCCCGTTTTGAAATGACACCCCCTGGACGTACAGCGGCGCGTCGTTGTCAAGCGTCCAGCTGTAGCAGGTGACCGTCTCCTGGCTGCCCTCAAGCTCGAACGGCTCGACCGCATGCACGATCGTGGCGCCGGCCTCGGACGGGTCCGGGGGCTCCACGGCGTCTGGGGGCTCCAACGGGTCCTCGGCCGGAGACTCCGAGCCCAAGCATCCGCTCGCCACCACGAGCATGGCCCCGAAGGTGCGGGCCAGGAGAACGCTGGGGCGAGCGGAGTTCATCAAGTCCTCAGTAGTCGATCCGCAGACCCAGGCTCGGGAAGATCGGCAGCCCGATCGCGTTGGTGCGACTGCGAAGATCGTAGTCGTAGATGTATGCCTCGGGGTTCACTCGATTGTAGACGTTCTGAACGTCGAGGTACGCGCCGACCTCGACCCGGCGCAGCACCCAGGACTTGTCGACCCGCAGATCGAGCTGATGAAACAGCGGGAAGCGGGATTCGTTGGTCAGGCCCGGAACCCCGCTGAATGAGAAGGGCCCCACCCACACCGAACCGACCACGTCGGTGAACGGGGAGCCACTGACGAGGCGAAACCGACCACCGACCCGCCAGCGCCGCGGCAGGCGATAGCTCGCGAGCACCACCAGGTTGTGACGCTGGTCGAAGCTGCTGGGGACCACCCTCTGATCCGTGCGCTCATCGATGGGGTCGAGGATTCGCGTGTCGGCCGCCGAGAGCGTGTATCCCAGCCACCCCCACAGCCGCGGACCGAGGCTGCGCCGCGCGAGGACCTCCAGGCCGTAGGCAGTGGACCACGTCTTCGTCGCAAGAATCGTCCCCCCACCGATTCCATACAGGCGCCCGTCCGCATTGTCGCGGACGCGCGTCCATGCGCCCAGCTCGAACAACCAGAACTCTCCAACCTCTCGACTCAGCGCGGTGCTCCCTTGCACCGCGCGCGCAACATCGATGGCGTCGGTGACGGGGGCAAACCCTGCCCGAGGCTCGAGGGACTGGATCGCAGCCGGAAGGCGCACAGCCCCCGCGACGTCCGCGGCCAGTCTCTGGATGAAGTTACCATCGCCTGAAAACTGGGGGACGATCGCCTGCGAGTACAGCCCTGCCCCCATCGAGAGCTTCCAGCGAGGCGCAAACGCCCAGTGCGTGCTCAGGCGCGGGTCGAGGGCAGCCTCTGCCGCTTGCCCCAACGTGAATGCGCTGGCGCGAAGTCCAGGGGCTAGCGTCCACCGCCCAACCGCGACCTCGAGCGTAAGATAGGAGCCCGAAGACGTTTGCAGCCCCGCCTCGCTTCGCGACGTGGCCGGGCGGGGCTGTGCTTCTCCGAACACCTGAAGTTCGCCACTGGTGACGCGGGTCTGAAACCGATCGACCTCCACGTCCGCCCCGACCGTCAGTTCGACGCGCCGCGTGATTCGACGCGTCGCTTCCGTGCGGAGGCTGAAGATGCCGTCGTTGCGGATCGATCCCGTCGCGGACCTCGGCGACCGGGTCAAATTGCGTTCGAAGCGAATCGAGGGGGTAACCCAAAAAGACCACCGCTGGTGGCGAATCCGATAGGAGAGATCCGCCCGATGAAACTGCGATCCGAGTTCAAACGCGACCTCGCGTTCTCGACCGGACTCCGAGAATGCGAGGGTACGGCTCTGCACGCGATCTCCAGCACCGAGCACCCGCGCCGACAGCAGCCCCCGGTTCCCCACCGGATGATCGAAAAACGCCTGGTAGTCGTAGTAGCTGGGCAAAAGGAAGGTCTGTGCAGGATCCACGGTCTCGACCCCCCGCAGCACCACATCCACCCATCCTCTCTGCGCCGCCACCAGATACGCGCCGCGACCCACAGGCCCGCTGGCAACAGCGCCAACCCCAACCAGATCCATCCGCGCGTGACCGTGGGTGCCCTCGCGTTGGAGCTGCGCGGGGTGCAACACGACAACTCCCCCCGTCGCGTCTCCGTAGCGCGACCCAAAGTTCCCTGGAACGAATTCGAGTCGGTCGATCGCCGCTGCTGGAACCACGCTCGCCACCGCGAGGGCATGGAAGGCTCGGGGCAATGGGTGCCCCCCAAGGAAGACCCGCGACTGATTCGGAGACGCGCCGCGCAGGACGAGCACGCCCAGCCCACCGGGACTTCGCGCGACCCCCGGTAGATTCTGCAGCGCCCGCAGAGAGTCGCCTTGGGTCCCAGGCGCCGTGCGAATCTCCTCGGCGTCCATCGCAGTGCTCTTGACCTGATTCGCCGACGGCGACTCGGGCGCCTCGACGACGGTGCGATAGGCGGCCTCCTCGTCCGGCTCTGCGAACAGGACCAGGCCACGCCGCGGCAGGTCCAACGCATCGACAATGATCTCCACTCGCACATGACCGGGGGCGACCACGATCAACCGAACCCGATCCTCCTCCAGCCCCTCCAACGTGAACCGACCCTCCGCATCCGTTTGTGCGGTTCGAATCCAGGCCGGAGGGTCGAGCTGAGGGTCGAGGAATGCATCGCTCGTCAGCGCGCCAGGCTTCGCATCCTGCGGGGCCGGTACAGCCATCACGCGCGCGCCGGAGATCGGGGTGCGGTCTCCCGCGGTCCGCAGCGTTCCTCTTAGTGGCTCCCGGGCGGTTTGCGGGGATGCGGTGGGCTCGGCCAACGCCAGCCCGGGTCGGGACAACGCCAGCAGCGCCGCGAGCACGCCGATGAGGCGCGGACTCAAGGCTGTCGCACCTCGAACTCGAATCCAGCCCAAGCAGAGCCCAATGCTGGCCCGGACAGAAGCACGAACAACTCGAAGCGCCCCGGCGTCAGCGGAGCGTGGATCACCCAATCGCCCCGCTCCTGGAACTCGAGCGTGCCCGGCGTATCGGTGGTGACTGAAAAAGTCGGCGAAGAGAGCCTTCGCGCGACGCCTTCGTCTGTGATGCTCACGAGGTTTTGTGCGTCGCGAGGATCGATAGCTTCGAGGATCCGGTACGCGGCGCCGGGCTCGAGAACCGTTGGGACGTCGGGGGATGCGACGATCCGATAGGCGCTGTCGAACGGCGATTCCACGTCTCCGGGGGCGATCAGCAGCGGAACGGTCTCGGGGTTGAACAAGGGAGCGACGGGAAAATCCAGCGTCTCGGGCTCGACTTCGTCGCCCGTGAACTCGAGCCCCGACTCCAGCGCGGCTTTGAGCAGGCGCGTCGCCGGGCCATACGACACCCCGAAGTACCCCGCCATGCAGCCGTCCCACCGCGGCTTGCTGCGGTCTCCCATGCGATCGAGGCAGTCGGGTGTCGTCGCGTCATCCGTCGTGTGCCCGACCAGCGCCACCCGGATTCCGACCTGCTCCTGGAACGTCAACGAAGGGTCGAAGCTCGGCGTGACGAACCGGGTCGTCTCCCCCGCAGGCAGGACGCATGGGACCCGCTCGGGCACCCGATCTGCACAAGCATCGCGGGCTCCGGGCTCGTTCAACACCGACAGACACGGGCCGACCGGGCACAACAGCCACACCGGATCGATCTCCGCGGTCGGGACCACGCCATCGGTCGAGGCGATGAAGGCGGACAAGGCCTGGAAAAAGATCGAGGCCCGTCTCGAG
>CAYGTG010000658.1:0-5093 GCA_964352485.1 uncultured Nannocystaceae bacterium
GGGCGGCACCAAGGTCCTGGATGACCGCGTCCCCGTGTTCAACACGGTGAGCGACGCCGTGGAGAAGACCGGCGCCAACGCGACCGTGATCTTCGTACCGCCTCCGTTCGCGGCCGACGCCATCATGGAAGCCGCGGACGCAGAGATTCCGCTCATCATCTGCATCACCGAGGGCATCCCGGTGAACGACATGGTGAAGGCCAAGCGCTATATGCAGGGTCGCACCTCGCGGCTCATCGGGCCCAACTGCCCCGGCATCATCACGCCCAACCAGTGCCGCATCGGCATCATGCCCGGCTACATTCACAAGCCCGGCAAGATCGGCGTCGTGTCGCGCTCGGGCACCCTCACCTATGAGGCCGTGCACCAGCTGACCACCATCGGCCTGGGACAGACCACCGCCATCGGCATCGGCGGCGACCCGGTCAACGGCACGAACTTCGTCGACTGCCTCAAGCTGTTCAACGAGGACCCCGAGACCGAAGGCATCGTCATGATCGGCGAGATCGGCGGCACCGCCGAAGAAGAAGGCGCGGCGTTCATCAAAGAGAACGTCAAGAAGCCCGTGGCGGGCTTCATCGCCGGCACCACGGCCCCTCCGGGCAAGCGCATGGGTCATGCCGGCGCCATCATTTCGGGTGGCAAGGGCACGGCAGAAGCCAAGCTCGAGGCACTCCGCGACGCGGGTGTGCACATCGCCGAGACCCCCTCGGACCTCGGCAGCACGATGGCCAAAGCCCTCGGCTGAGCCTCGCTCTGACGCAGGCGATGCAAGGGCTCCCTCACGGGGGCCCTTTTTGCTGGTTCTTCGGTTGGTCCTTCGGTTGGCCCGCTCGAGCGAACTCCGCGGCCGCTACAGCAGGTGCCGGACTTTGATGTCGAGGTAGCGGTTGACCAAGTCCGAGGTCAACGAGCGCGGGGAGACGTCCAGGACAAGCGCACCGGCTTGCCCCAGGTCCCGCAGCAGCTTGTCCCGCGCCGCGAGCAGCTCCGCTGCAGCCGCGGCCTGATAGAGTTCTGCGGCCGAGGGGGAGTCGATCTGGACCAGACGCTCCAGGTCCGGATCGCGGAAGATGACGCACAGCGGGAGGTGCCGGGGGTGCAGGCCGCGAACCGTCCGCAACAGCTCCGACGCCGCGACGTCGTCGATCACTTGCGTGAACAGGACGATCAGGCTTCGCTTGCGCAGCTGGCCACCGACCCGGGCGAAGGCCCCTTGTACATCGGACTCGCGCAGGCCCGGGTGGGTCGCGAACGTCGCCTGGACCAGGCGGCGTGCCACCTGCGGACCGGTCGTGGGGGCGATGTAGCGGTGCACCTCGTCCGAGAACGTGAACAGCCCAACGTTGTCCCCCGCTCGCACGGCGACATGCGCCAGCATGAGGGTGCTGTTGAGCGCATGGTCGAACAGTGGAAGCCCATCCACCCGGGCGGTCATCAAGCGGCCGCAGTCGAGGGCGAACACCACCGACTGGTTGCGCTCGAGCTGGTACTGGCGGGTGATCAGCTTGCGCTTGCTGGCGGTTGCTCTCCAGTCGATCGAACGAAATTCGTCGTCACGGCTGTACTCCCGTAGGCACTCGAACTCGCTCTCGCCGCCACGCAAGCGGGACGCTCTGGCCATCTGACTCTGGCGATTCTGCTTGGCCATCAAGTCGTAGGCGCGAACCGCCTGCACGTCGGGATAGACGCGAATCGAGTCGCTCGCCGGGATGCGAAGCTGGCGGGTCCACAAGCCCAGCGGTGAGCGGTAGCGGACCCAGTGATCCCCGAGCGCGTACTCGCCCCGGCGGCCTGGCTTGACCTGGTACGAGACCGACACCCGTCCGCGTGGCGGAAGCCGGACCTCGAGCGGCAGGCCCTGCGCCTGCGCGTGATCGAAGAGGTCTTCGTTGAGGCAGACGGTGAGACTCCGGGCGCTGCTGGAGCGCAGCTCGACCCGTACGGGGTTGAGACGCCCCAGCGAGAACACCCCCGGATCGACGGAACGTGAGACGGTGACCAGCCGGCGACGGGCCAGCACCATGTCGGAAGCTGCGGCCAGCATGATGACCCCATCGACCGCGAGCATCGGCCAAACCAACGACGCCTCATAGGCAGCCGCCAGCCCCAGGCACAGCGGCGCAATCAACAGCAGCACCAGGATTCGGGACGGAGTCACGCCGCTGTCTTTGGCACTTGAGCCTCGCTCAAGATCTGCTCGACGCAGAGGTCGGTGGAAAGGCCTTCGAACTCGGCGTCTGGCTGGAGAATGATCCGGTGGCGCAGCACGGCAGGCGCGAGCGCCTTGACGTCGTCGGGGATCACAAACTCGCGTCCCATGACCGCGGCGCGGGCTCGGGCCGCGGCCGCGAGTGCAATGGTGCCCCGCGGCGAAGCGCCCAGCAAAACGGAACGATGCAGCCTGGTTCGGCCCACAATGTCCGTGATGTAGTCGAGCATGTCTTCGGTGAACCCGATGCCCTGCAGGCCGCTCTGCATCGCCACGAGCGCGGCGTCATCGACGACGGTCTGAAGCTGAGCCTGCTCCAGGGCGCTTGGGTTGAACCCACCCAAGTGATTGCGAAGGATCTGTTTCTCGACCGCTGTCGACGGATGCGAGACGCCGATCTTGAGCATGAAGCGGTCGAGCTGGGCTTCGGGCAGCGGGTAGGTGCCCTGCGATTCGATCGGGTTCTGCGTGGCCATCACGAAGAACGGGCCCGGCAGCGCACGAGTTTGTCCATCGACCGTCACGCTGGACTCCTGCATGGCCTCCAGCAGCGCGGACTGGGTCTTGGCGGGCGCGCGGTTGATCTCGTCGGCGAGCAGCAGCTGCGTGAACACCGGACCGGGCAAGAACTCGAACCGGTCCTCGCGGCTGTTGAATACGTTGCCTCCAGTGACGTCGCTGGGCATGAGGTCGGGCGTGAACTGGATGCGTTTGTGAGAGCACCCCAGCACGTGCGAGAGGACCCGCACCAACAGCGTCTTTCCCAGGCCGGGCACACCTTCGATGAGGACGTGGCCTCGCGCCAGGATCGCGACGAGCGCATGCTCGACCACCTCTTCTTGGCCCAGCAGCACGCGCCCCACCTCGGCTTTGATCTGGTCACAACGGGCTCCAATCTCGGCTGGATTCATGTCGTCTCTCCTATCTCTGTCATCAAACGTCCTAGCTCGCGAACCAGGGTGAGGTCCTCTGCGGTCCCGCCGGCCGTGGGAACCGACTCGATGGCGCTGTGCGCCGCGAGCAGCAAGCGCATGACCTCGGTCTCGTCACGCCCGCTGCGTCGCGCCACCTCTTGGGAGAGCCCAAGCAATCCGGCTCCCGCCGCCGAGGAGAACCGGTTGCGCAGTCGTTCGAGCACCCAACCGGAGAACAGGCGGGCGGCGAACGAGGCCGCCCTCGCCTTCTCGTACTGCCGACCCATGGCCACCGCGTGCTGGGAGAAGGCGCGGCGCCCCTGCACGATCGGATCGCGGCCAAGTCCGAACTGCCGCCCGCGCCACAGGTACAAGGCGAGGATGAGCAGCAGGAGCTGCACGACCGCCGCGGTGAGGTGACTGTTGCGGATCGTGTCCGTGGGCGTGTCCGCGCCCCTGCCGACCCAGCCGTCGACGAACTCGACCGTCCCGCCGCAGTCCCGCATCGTCAGGGCAATCGTCTCGGCGTTGAGTTCGAACACGAGCGCGGCGTTGGTGAACAATCGGCCGTCGGCGAACACCTCCACACGGCCGCGCCCCTTGGAGAACGAGGCGAAGGTCGTGTTGCCCGCGGCATCGACACCCACATCGTCGGCGACCTGGTCCAAGACGAGCATGCGGCCCATGGGGAGAATCCCCGTCAAGACCATCGGAGGATCTTCGAGTTCCTCCCAGACCATCGCGTCGTCGTCTGGCGCTTCCGCGTCCGGCCCCTGACGGGACCGGGCAGTCGCAGCATCGGCGGCCAACGGCGCAGGGACGGCGGCATAGGAGACATCGAGCCACGCAGGGACCTGTCCGCCGGCGATGACGAGCGTTCCTCCGCCGATGACCCAGGCTTTCACGGCTCGCCACTCCTCCTGCGACGCATCGGCGTCCTCGAGCATCACCAGGGTCGGTGCCGTGCTCGCGTCGAGGGCGTCGAGCGCGGTGAGTGCTTCGGTGCGATACGAGACGGCAACGCCCTGGCGACGCAGGAGCTCGAAGACCGCATCGTTGCCCGAGGGCGAGGTGGACCAGGGGAACACCCGCTTCGAGCCCGTATCGCAGGCCATGCCGACACCCAACACCGTGGCGAGGAGAACGACCAAGGGACCGACCGTCTTGACGATGGCCACGACGCGGGCGTGGATGTCGTCGAAGACCGAGCTGCCGGCGCCTTGGGGTCCGAACTGCGCCCGGTCCACCCGCCGCAGCACGTCGCGCACCGGGTCGACCAAGGACGCGTTGCCCCGAAGTTCCCGCACGTACTCTCCGTTGGTCCGTGAGGCGTGCAGCCGAATGAGTCCTTCGTGGTCCAGGCGCCGCAGCAGCGCCGCGTGGGAGAAGTCGACGGCGTCCGCGAAAGCCCCGCGCTGGGCGCTGTGACGCGCCAACGAGAGCAGGCGCTCGACATCGGTCTCCATCGCACGGGCGGCGGCCGCGGCCTGGGCGGCGTCGGGATCGAACCCGTCTTCGCCGCCCCGGGGCTCCTCGGGGTCGGGTTCCAGCGCCCGCGATTGGGCGAGGTTGCGGACGATGACCACCGCCAGCAGGATCAACGCGAGGCCGATCACCAGCCAGAACAGAACCTCGGCAAGTCCCCCCAGGACGGGAAGTTCGAACTCGGCCTTGTCCTCGTGCTCTCGCCCTCGCGAAGGACCCCGACCCGCGGCTCGCTCTTGCGCCTGCGCGTCCCCTTCGACAGACCGCGACGAGAGCCGCCCCACCCCATTGAGCACCGCTCTTGGGGCGTCGCATGCCTGGGCAAAGGCGGGACAGCGCTGGAGTTCCTCCTGCTGCCCCTCCCGCAGGACCGGGCACCACTGCGCCTCGTCGGGGGTCAGCGGGTAGCTGGGATCGTGACAGAACGCGTACGCCGGATCCGCCAGGAGTTCCTTGGCGACCTCCGACGAAGACCCCACGCC
>CAYGTG010000659.1:0-5092 GCA_964352485.1 uncultured Nannocystaceae bacterium
AAGTCCTCCCGCGCTTCCTCGAGCACTGCCTCGCGCTGCGCCACGGCCCGCGTGGCGACCCGCAGCTGCTCGAGCGCCTCCGCCAACCGGCCTCGCGCTTCGCGGCTGATCGCGTACACCGCCAGGAACATCGCTTCGAGCAGCACCAGCATCGCGAGCACCTCGAGGCTCGACAGCGCCGACAGTGAGACGATGCCGTCATCGGGCAGAACTCCGCGCAACTGCAGGGTGACCATCAGCGCGGTGCCCACTGCGCTCACCGCGTAGGACATCGCGGCGACCCGTCCGTGCCTCGAGATTCCAACGATGTACAGCCCGAGCACCTGGGCGACCGCCGCGACCGACAACGTCCCGAAGAAGTAGGTGACGAGCTGAAGGCCGACGAACGAGGCCGGCCACAGCACCCGCAGCGACCGGGCATGGAACCGCTCGGGGTGAGCCGAGACGTAGAACAAGCCGAAGTTGGAGACGGCGTGGATGACGAGTCCGGCCACGAAAAGGCTGCGGGACAGCGGGGTCCCGCCGAACAAGGGCAACGCGAGCAGGCCCAGAGCATTGACGAAGAATCCAGACAATCCGAGCAGGCGGGTCCTCGTCCGCTCCTCCTCGTCCAAAGCATCGCCCGCGGTGACGATCGTCGACGGTGCGTTCGCGCCGCTGCCTTCGGGGGATGCGCTCTTTGTCTCTGCCAGCGGCGCGCTCACCCGGGTCGGCGGCAGCTCATCGCAGGACCCGAGCCCTTTGGTGACCGCGTGTTCGTCCCCAGGCTCCATCGACAGCGCCGATCGTATCAGCTCGCACGCAGCGCGTCGGCCTCGAGCACCGCATCGGCCGCGCCGGGATCGAGCGCAGCCTGCACCAGCCCGGCAGCGAGCGTCGCGGCATCCATCGATGAAAAGCGGTCCCGGGTCCGCCTCGCGCCAAGCCACCCCGCCGCGGTCAACACGGCGTCCGCGACGGCTGCGCCGGCCCGTTCTGCGAATCGGTTCTCGTCGCGGTCTGGCCCGGTGATGAAGCTCGGCCGCGCGATCGTGTACGGCTGCCCGCTCTCGCGAAGCGCTCGCTCCATCCGCACCCGCGCGGCGAGATACGGATTGTTCGTGCCCTCTTTCACACCGAGCGAGGAGAGGTAGACAAAGCGAGCCTGGGGCGCAGCGCTACGGCACGCGTCGAGCAGGAGCTTCGAGAGCCCGTAGTCGATTCGCTCGTATCCAGCCTTGGTGTCCATGCCTTCGCTCGCTGCCCGCCGGCGCGTCGTCCCCAGCAGCGCGTACACGGCCGTGGGCTGCAGCTCGGTGATCGTCGTGGTCATCGCGCCCGGCTCCCAGGCGCTCGTATCGACCCGGGCGCCCAGCCCCTCGAAGTGCGCCCTCCAGCGCGGCAACGAAGATGAATCGGGCCGAACGTGTGCGCTCGTCTGGAAACCGCGCTTGCGCAGCTGGGCGACCACCGCCTGCCCCGTGTATCCCGTCGCCCCTGCGACGAACATCCGCTCACTCATGCACGCAACGTAGCACTGCTACCCTCTGCACCGTGTCCACCGTGGTTCCTGCGCGATCCCTGCTCGACCGCTACGACAGCTTTCTTCTCGACGCCTACGGAGTTTTGGTCGATGGCGAGGGGCCCCTGCCCCACGCGGCGGCGTTCGTGCGAGCGCTTGATGAATCGGGCAAGGCCAAGCTCCTGCTCAGCAACGACGCCTCCCGGACTCCCGAGCAGATTCATGAGCGTCTGCACGGCTTTGGGATCGAACTTCGCTGCGATGAAATCCTCAGCAGCGGGATGATGATCGCGCCGTGGGTTCGCCGGCACTCGTTCGCCGACGCCCCGGCGATTGTGCTTGGACCCGAGGGTTCCCAGCGGCTCGCGGCCGAAGCCGGACTTCGCGCGGTCTCGCCACGGGAGACCGAGGCCCGAGTACTCCTGGTCTGTGATGAGGCTGGGTTCCGCTTCGTCGAGACGGTGGAGGCGGTCCTGGGCACGCTCATCCGACGCACCGAGTCTGGCCTTCCCACCGCGCTGGTGCTCCCCAACCCGGATGTGCTGTATCCCAAGGCCGGGGGTGCGGTGGGGATCACCGCCGGCGCGGCGGCGTGCGTGATCGAGCGGGGCCTTCAGGCACGCTTCGGGACGAGCGCGCCGAGCTTCGAACGCCTCGGAAAGCCCCACGCGCCGATCTTCGAAGCCGCCAACGAGCGCGTCAACGGTCGTATCCTCATGATCGGGGACCAGCTCGAGACGGATGTGCTCGGCGCTGCGGGGGCCGGACTCGACGTCGCGCTGGTCGAGACCGGGATTGGCCGCCGCCCGCCCCCAGACGCGCCGCTGCAGCCCACGTGGGTGCTCGAATCGCTGCAGCTTTAGCCGCGGGACTTCAGTCGGTGAGGTTCTCGCGGACCCGGCCGGCGACCGTTGCAATTCTGCGAATCTCGGGCCGCGAGAATCCCTCGAACGCCTGGTCGAGCATCGTGTTCGAAACCGCGATGAAGCTGGGGAGCGTGCGATAGGCCTTCGGGGTCGGTCGCACGAGCATCGCCCGCGCATCATCGGGGTCCGGCTCGCGAGCGATCCACCCCTGGTGCTCCAACGCCTTGAGAAACCGGCCGACCGTGACCGCGGAGAGTTCCATGCGTTCGGCCAGTGCGCGAGCCTGCAGTGGCTCCTTCGCCGCGAACAGGATCATCAGCGCATTGGCCTGCGGCGGCGTGACGTCGTCGAGGCCATGGGCATCGAAGAGCGACGCCACCCGCCGCTCCAGACGGCGTCCAATGGCCACAAACGTCAGGTAGGCGTCGGACTGGACGCGCCGGAGCTCCAGCGTCTGCGGGTCGACACCGGCCTCTCCGGCGGCCGTCGCTGCGGCAACACCGACGGTCGGCTGCGGTGGTGCAGAGGGGGTCTTCGGCGCCATTGCAACTAGATAATAAGCATGCTTACTATCTCATCGCCAGCCCTGCCGGGGCGGCAGGAGTGCAACGTGCCCGACGCCTATCTATTTGATGCCGTCCGCAGCCCTCGAGGGCGCGGCAAGAAGAGCGGGAGCCTCTATACGACCCGCCCGATCGACCTCCTCGCCCAGTCGCTTCGCGCATTGGCGCAGCGGAATCAACTCGACACCGCGCTGGTGGACGACGTCGTCATCGGGTGCGTGACCCAAACCGGGGACCAGGGCGCCTGCATCGCCCGGTTCGCGGCGCTCGAAGCTGGATGGGGCCTCGACGCGCCTGGCGTCACGCTCAACCGTTTTTGCGGGTCCGGACTCCAGGCCGTCAACGACGCGGCGGCCATGGTTGCCTCGGGGTTCTACGATTGCGTCGTGGCCGGCGGCGTCGAGAGCATGTCCCGCGTCGCGATGGGGAGCGACGGTGGCGCGATCTTCGACCCGAGCACGCTGTGGAACGTGGGGTCGGTGCCGCAGGGGATCAGCGCCGACCTCCTCGCGACGTTGGGCGCCATCACGCGCGAAGACTGCGACAAGTTCGCGGTGCAGAGTCAGCAGCGGGCGGCCGACGCGATTGAGGCAGGTCGCTTCTCACGGAGCTTGGTCCCCGTGACGGACCGCCTGGGACTCCCCGTCCTCGAAGCCGACGAGCACCCGCGGCCGGGCACCACGCTGCAAACGCTGTCCGAGCTGAGTGCGTCCTTCGAGACGATGGGACGCCAGTTCGGGCTCGATGCGCTGACCAAGGAGCGCTACCCCCAGGTTGAGCGCATCGAGCACGTGCACCATGCGGGCAACAGCTCCGGCATCGTCGACGGTGCAGCCGCGGTCTTGGTGGCCACGGCGCAGATGGGCAAGTCCATGGGTCTCACACCGCGCGCCAAGGTCCGCTCGGTCGCGGTCGTCGGCACCGACCCCATCCTGATGCTCTCCGGACCCATGCCAGCCACGCGCAAGGCGTTGCGCAAGGCCGGCATGCAGGCCAGCGACGTCGAGCTTTGGGAGGTCAACGAGGCGTTCGCCGCCGTGCCGTTGGCGTTCATGGCCGAGCTGGACGTCGACCCCGCCACCGTCAACGTCAACGGCGGAGCGATCGCCTTGGGGCATCCCCTCGGTGCGACCGGAGCCATGCTGCTGGGCACGCTCCTCGACGCCCTCGAAGACCATGACAAGCAGATCGGCGCCGTCACGCTGTGCATCGGCGGCGGTATGGGCATCGCCACCATTGTCGAACGCGTCTGAATCCGGAGCCACCGCCATGACCACCACAGAAAACCAGACGGTCCGTCTTCACTTCGACGCGCAAACCCATGTCGCCACGCTCACCCTGGCGATGCCCAAGGTCAATCGTATCGACGCGAGCTTTGGCGTCGGCCTGCGGCAGGCGCTCGATTGGGCCGCCGCACAACAGGGCCTGCGCGGTATCATCATCGACACTGCGCATCGCGACTTCTGCGTGGGCGCCAACCTCGACACGTTGTTTCCCGAGCGCGATGCCCGAGCGCTGCTCGAACGCGTCGGGAACCTTGGCGCCTTGTACCGGCGACTGGAGACCATGCGTGTCCCGGTCGTCGCTTCGCTCACGGGCTCGGCCTTGGGCGGCGGCTACGAGCTGGCTCTCGCCTGCCACCACCGCATCGCGCTGAACGAGGGCCGGGTTCAAGTTGGGCTTCCCGAGGTCACGCTCGGGGTGCTTCCCGGCGCGGGGGGCACTCAGCGACTGCCGCGACTGATCGGAATCCAGGCTGCCCTCGACATCATCTTGCAGGGAAAGATCCTTCGGGCACCGAAAGCCAAGGCCTCCGGACTCGTCGACGCGTTGGCGGCAGACCGCGACTCGTTGCGGCAGGCCGCCCTCGACTTCATCGCAGCCAACCCCGGCGCGGCCCAACCGTGGGACCGCAAGGGGCGCATGCCGGGCCCACGCGCGGGCTCCGGCGACGCTCGCAACCTGTTCATGGCCGCCTGCGGCATGATCGAGAAGAAGACCGCGGGCGCCTACGAAGCCCCACGCGTCGCGCTCGCGACGATCCAAGAAGGCCTCGCGATCGACTTCGACCGAGCGCTGGAGGTCGAGGCACGCGCCTTCGTGCAGCTGGCGATCTCAGACCAGGCGAAGGACATGATCCGCACGCTCTGGTACCACCGCAA
>CAYGTG010000660.1:0-5068 GCA_964352485.1 uncultured Nannocystaceae bacterium
GGTCTCGCGAGCCTTGGCGTTGTCCGGACGGACCTTGGGCACGGCCTCGCGAGGTTTGGCCGAGTCTCGACGCACCTTGCCCGCGGCATCACGGGGCTTCGCGGCGCCCTCTCGCAGCAGCTTCGGGGTTGGCATCTCGCCCTTGGGTGCGCGCAGCCGGACTCGTGGCATGCGTTTGGGCGGAATGGCTTCGAACGCGTGCGTGCGATCGACCTTCGGCACCGGCTTGCGGACGGGCCGCGGGGTCATGGCGTACTCGGCCACGACCACCTTCGCCACGGGATTGGTCGTCTCTTCCTCGACTTCGCCATCGACATCCTCGATGAGCGCCGCCCGAACCACTTCGTGGGCCGTGGTCAGCTTGCGGCCGCGGCGTTTCGTGGGCTCGGACTCCGGGGCGTCCCAGGGTGTCGCACGCCGCCGCGGAATCTTTCCGCCCAACGCGGACGAGTCGGCCATCACCGTGTCCACGAGGTGCTCCACGTCGGCATCCGGGGGCGGCGAGCTCTCGCTGCTCCGCGCAAAATCGGCGAGTTCGGGGTGCCCCGGGTACCGACGCTGCAGGATGGAGAGCAGATCGTAGGCCTCGTCGAGCTGCCCCTGCTTGAGGAAAAACTTCACCTCGGTGAGGTCGCCGGCGAGGTTGGGCCACCCTCCAGGCGGGGCCGCAACTTCGGCGACCCGAGCCCGAATTTCGGTGTGCTCCATCGGCGAAGCACAGTAGCCGCAGTACAGGAAGCCGACCGGGGTGCTGCGTCGGCATGCGTTGCAGCGGCGCAGCTCGACGCGATTGAGGGCGCTGAGTTGGCTTCCGCAGGTTGGGCAGTTTTCATCGTGCTGCGTCATCAGGACCTCGCGGTGATGTAAGACAATGGACTACCCTTAGCGCCTTGACAAGGGCCGCAAGTGGCGCAGCCGCCGTCGTCTCGAATTCGAGACCACCGCCCGCCTGCGATGGGCGGCGTGGCGGTTCCGTTCGCGCTCGACAACGCGCGCCTGCACTTGCGGCGCATCACCGACGCCAACCTGGGCGACCGCGTGACGCTCGATAGTGACCCTTCCGTGATGGGCCTCATCGACGATACGTCGGGCCGATTTGTGCACCCCAAGGGGGCATGGAAGAGATGCGCTACTGCGTCTGGCGGGGCAGCGGGGCCGACTTGGGCGCGAGCTGCCCGCGCGGAACGTCGTCCAGTGTGAGGGGCTCGATCGCATGCAGCGAGGTCATCGGCACGTCGGCGTCGTAGCTATGGCAGACCACGCAGTTGCCCACATCGCTGGGCCACGGAGGCATCAGATCCATTTCGCCGGCGTAGTGGTCCAGGTTGCGCAAGCGTTCGGCGCTGACGAACGCCACCTGTTCTTTGGCTCGGGTGCGGGGCGTCCGGATCTGCGAGAGCTCGCGATAGATCTCTTGAGCCTCGCCGATGCGTTCGAGGACCGTGTACCCCTCGGCGAGCTCGAACATGAAGTTCTCGTAGGTGTTGGGGCACTCGCCCGGGTGTCTGGCCCCGGGACGAAGATCGGTCCAGTGCGCACGGAGTGGTTCAAAGTAGTCGACCGCAGCCTGCACGCGATCACGCCTTCCGAACGGCACGTTCCCGGCGAAGAAGAACGCGAAGTTCCCCGCGAGCGCCTTGAGTTCCAGGTTGTTGGGATCGCGCTGCGTCGCCGCCAGCAGCTCCGACTCCAGCGCCTTGATCTTCGACAGCGCACCGACGAGCTGGCCTCGATTTCGATCCGAGAGGATCGCCCCCAGTCGCGAGAAGCTGTACGCGACAAACTCGGAGGTCGACATCTGATCGACGGGCCGCTCGCCGAGGTGCGCCGCGTAGACCTGCGCCTGCATCTGCGCTTTGGTGTCGTCGCCCCCGACCGCTCGAAGGTTGTAGAAGCGCCCGAGCGTGCGCGTGAGCTGCTTGTCCGTCGGATCGAGGGCGAACGCGGCCTCGAGATCCTGCTCCGCCCGATCTCGCAGCGGAAGAACCCCGCTGAGCGTGAAACGCATGTGGGCCAACCCCGACCGCTTGAGGAGGGTGAAGTCGGTGGGATGCTCGTCGGCCTCGGCGGCCATGACTCCCAGCGCCTGAGCCTGGGCTTCGGTGAGCTTCAGGTCGCGACGATAGGGCGTGGGAGGAGCCTCGATGGGCACGGGCTCCGGGCGACACGCGAGCAGAGGCAGGACGAGCCCAAAGAGCCGCCTCATGTGCCGTACGCGTCCACTTCTGCCAGCCACGTGTCGGCGCGGGCATCCGAGGGCATGCGCCAGTCTCCGCGGGGAGACAGCGCGACCTGCCCGACCTTGGGTCCATCAGGCGTGCACGAGCGTTTGAACTGGTAGCGGAAGAAACGGGAGATGAACGTCCGAAGCCACTTCTTGTGGGTGGCCAGGTCGTAGTCGTTCCCGAATGCGACCTGGGCCAGATCGAGGATGCGAGCCGGCCGAGCGCCCTTGCGCACCAGGGCGTAGAGGTAGAAGTCGTGCAGCTCGTAGGGCCCGATGCTCGACTCGGTCAGCTGCGCGATCTGGCCGTCGGCGTCCGCGGGCAGCAGCTCGGGCGAGATGGGCGTATCGAGGATGTCGAACAGGGTCTGGCGCAGGGCACCCGCGTCGCCGGCCGACCACGTCGACACCTTCTCGTTGGCGACCCAGCGAATGACCGACTGAATGAGCGTCTTGGGGACGCCCGCGTTGACGTCATACATGGCGATCTGATCTCCGGCATACGTCGACCAGCCCAGAGCTTTCTCGGAGAGGTCGCCGGTCCCCACGACGATGCCGCCCTGCCGGTTGGCCTCGGTCATCAGCACCAGCGTGCGCATGCGGGCCTGCACGTTCTCTAGGGAGACGTCGCCAAGCTCGGGATGGGCCCGCACCCGATCCAGCATTGCCTCCACGCTCGGTGCATCGTCCGCGGCAGCGTGACCGACCAGGCCCAACACCGCGTGGCTGACCTCCGAGACCGACAGCGTCCGCAGCTGGGCCCCCAGCAAGTCTGCCAAGGTTTCGGCGTTGCCCCGCGTCCCCTCGGTCGTTCCGAAGCCCGGCATGGTGACGCAGCGAAGCGCATCACGAGGGCGTCCGAGAAGATCGAGGGCGCCCGCGCAAACAAGCGCGGCCTGCGTTGAGTCGAGTCCACCCGAGAGGCCCAAGATGAGGTTGGGCGCCCCGATCGCTTGCATTCGGGTGGCGAGTGCGTGGGTCTGAATCTCGAAGATCTCCCAACACCGGTCCCCGAGCGTTGCGGGGTCTCGCGGGACGAAGGGATGGCGCGGTACGGTCCGCCGCAGCGGGGTGTCCACCTCGGCCGACGCCGCGAAGCTCAGCGCGCGCACCGAGGTCCGGTTGTGGGCGGCGCAGTCGCCAAACGTGCCCGTGACCCGCCGGTCGTGGGCCAAGAACTCGAGGTCGATGTCAGCGGTGACCAGCTGCGGAGCGCGATCGAAGCGCTTCGACTCGGTCAACACCCGGCCGTTCTCGCAGATGAAGGCGTCGGCATCGAAGGCCAGGTCGGTGGACGACTCCCCTGGCCCCGCGGCGACGTAGATGTATGCACACTTGCCGCGGTCGCTGGCCGAGGTGGCCAGCGTGCGTCGCAGCCGGGCCTTGCCCACCGTGAAGTTGGACGCCGACAGGTTGCAGATCACGTTGGCGCCCGCCCCCACGAGCTTGGCGTGCGGCGGAACCTGCACCCACAGGTCTTCGCAGATCTCCACACCGACCACCAACGCACCGGCGCGAAAGAGCAGGTCGGTGCCGAACGGAACGTCGTGACCGAGCACCTGTGCCACCGAGCCCGGAGCGACCTCGGTGCCCGGCCGAAACCAGCGCGCCTCTTCGAACTCCCGGTACGTGGGCAGGTACGACTTGGGCACCACGCCCAGGACCTTTCCGCCCTGCACTGCGGCCGCGACGTTGTACACACCCGCGCCGTGCCGCAGCGGAAGGCCCACCAGCGTCAGCCCGCGGAGCTCGGCGCTCGCCTGAGCGATGCTCGCCAGCGCGACCTCGGCCTGCTCGAGCATGTGGCTGTCCGCAAACAGGTCACGCGCCGTGTATCCGGTGAGCCCCAGCTCGGGGAAGACCACGACCGCGTCGCCCTGCGCCTGACTTTGCCGCATCAACGCGATCGTGTTGGTGGCGTTGGCCCGGGTGTCCGCGACAACACAGGTGGGGACCGCGGCTGAGACCCGAGAGAAACCCTTCACCCTGCGAGGGTGCCGCGCTGACAGCCACTGTCAAGGGGCCAGCGATGCGGCTATCTTCCGCGCCGTGAGCTACGTACACGCGTATGCGATGATCTTTGCGACCGACCTTGAGAAAGTCGCCCTCTTCTACACCGAGATCCTGCAGCTGCATCAGCGTGAGGTGTTCGACGATTTCATCGAGTTGGCGGACGACGAGGCGGTCGAGATTGCAGTGCATCGAAGCCACGCCGAGGCTGGAGTGTCGACCTGGAGAAGTGACGTCGCGATCAAGCCCTGTTTCGTGATCCGCGACCTCGACGCTGCGCTGGCCCGGCTCGAGGCCAGTGCTGGCACAGCACGCGAGCCGTGGGTGTGGAATGACCGCCGCCACTGCGACTGTGCCGACCCCGAGGGCAACGTGTTTCAGCTCGTCGAGGCGAAACCTTCGAGTTGAGGTCCTGCTTCGGGAATGTGCTGGCCCTAGCGACAGTAGGAGGCTGCGGACTCGATGAGCGACGCTGAAACGAGACTGGCGAACATCCTCGCTCGCGCCGCCCAGATGCAGCAGTCGACCGAGGACGAGGAGCGGCTGACCCAGCTCGAGGATGCGGCCGCGGAGGTCGGCATCGATCGCGCCCCGGGTCTTGGTGTGAATGCGATGCTGGGCCTGAGCTTGTTTGCGGCGGTCGGCAAGGGAATCCAGGGTGGGTTCGTCGCCCTCCCCGTCGTCCTGCTCGTGGTCGGCATCGGCATCGGCATCGGCATCCTGCTCGGCCGGGGCCGCACCCTCACGGCCATCGCGAACGCCGAGGAAACCTTCGAGCGCGCGCTGGCCTCTCTGGAGCTCCCACGAGAAAACCCCGCTCGTGCTGGCACGAAC
>CAYGTG010000661.1:0-5067 GCA_964352485.1 uncultured Nannocystaceae bacterium
CGAAAAACCGTCAAATCCGTGCTTCGTCCGCCCACTAAATGGTCAGGAGAGCCAAAAATAGTCCCACCAAGCATCATCGGCGGAGAGACCGGAAGGATGCTCATTGTCTGAGAATCGTGGCCGAAACGCTTCGATGCCCACAAGCTGCCAGAACAAAAACGCCGGTACGTATGCCGTCGCAACAGCATGGCCCTTTGCCTGCATGTCCGCCTGTGTAATCGCTGCCGGATCGAGCGGGTCGTCGAGCCCCTGCGCTGTGAGAGTCCCCCCTAGGGCGCCGTGTGCGACGTCGTAGGCCTCGACAAACACCTTCTCCCCTGTGCGTCCAGGTATGCTCCCCATGAGGCCGGACGGAAGGTCGTATGCACCCTCGTTTGAACTGATTTCGTACAGCTCCGAGGGCCCAAGAGTCACGTCGTGGTCGTGACTTCCGCTCAAGACAAGCAGCGGAGTCGTTTGCTCCGCAAGCGGCGTTGTTAGGTCATCCGGGCCTCTGGGAGCGAGCGAGATGATAGCTCCCAGTCGAGCAGCCATCGGGTCATTGTTCTCGTGCATGGCTTGCGCTGCCAGCCAGGCCCCCTGACCTCCGTTGCTGTGTCCAGCCAAAGCGAAACATGAGCCCAGCTCAGTCCCGAAGAGAGTGTCGGCCCACTTTGCGACGCATTGAATTCTCTTAGACCGGTCGTTTGGCGACTCCGTCCCCGGTCCATCCGGCAGGAACACCGCGAAGCCGCTCTCGACCAACGGGTTCACGATGTGCTCATACCCCCGCTCATCCAGCATGTTGCCGTGCTGAAACACCACCCACGGAACGTGGGCTGACGGCCAGGCTTCCGTAGCCAGATCCGTCGTCGGCCGTCGAACGAGGACATCAAGGTCTCCCTCCATCATGCCGAACAGATCTGGACACTCACTCCCCAGGTCGAAGGTCTCCGTGGACTCAACCACGTCGAAGTCGAGCTGAGACTGATCTCCGAAATCGGTGAAGTACTCCTGAGAACAGTCTAGGGTCATTGCGGGAGGAGGAGGCCCTCCGGAGCCGCCTCCTCCTGTCCCTGCCGTGCTGTCAGCGCCGCTCGTTTCTCCGCCGCCCACAGACCCCTCATCCAGGCCACCTGTCGTTCCTGAAGTTGTCGTGCTTACGGGACCACTGCTGGCAGGCAGGCCTGTCGAGCCGACTTCGAAGTCATCGGGGCATCCACTCAGAGTCAGTGAGACCAGAGTGGCAAGGACAACGGTTGTGAGCGTTTGGGGAGCGCGAGAATTGAGACGTGTCATGGACGTTTATCTAGGGGTTGGAGACATGAACAACAATCTCATCGACACCTAGAACAGCGATGTCGGCCCAGCCGTCGTCGTTAAAATCTGATACGGCGAAACTTCGCACCATGTCTGCAAACTCACCCTTGTGGTGGCCGTCACGAGCGACAATGCTGACGCCATCCGCAGTGCTCACGGCAATGTCCAGCGGAGCGTCTGGCCGGAAACCACCGCTCCCAAGAGGTATTCGGTCAAGAGCGGCGTCATCGGTCGAGAGCTGAAGAGGTTCAGCATCGAGACTCAGGTCGGTGTTGACGGGGGAGCCGCTGTCATCGAAAGAAATCAACACGGCGAAGCCTGCCCCGGCGACCACGAAGGATTGATGCCCATCTTCTCCAGTGGGAAGTACAAGCCAGCTCAGAGGATCGCCGGGAAGGGAAAACGAGCCCAGTCGGATAGGTGCGTCGCTGAGGCGCTGCTGCCCGTCGAACTGATGGGCGAGGATCGCAAACTCACCATCGTCGTCGCACTCATCCGCCAGCAAGACAGCCTCCTCGCGCTCATCCCCGATGGCGTTTGCGGCGTGCCCAAGACGCACGCCACACGGCGCTTCGGCTTCCATCCACTGAAGAGTTTCAGTGCTGAGATCGCCGGGGCCAAAGTACCCTTCTCCAGGGAACTCAAGGCCGTACAGTGCGGAGCGACCACTAAGACCGTCGGTGGCAAAGAACGCATCTACCTCCGTGCCGGGAATCTTGATGGGAAAAACGAACTCATCAACGACGCAGTCAAGGTCGTTCAGCTGGTAGTTCGCCTCCCAGAGTTTGCCTAAGGGGTCACGCGACGCTGCGGGCACGGCGAAACTCTGCCGACAAGTGCCAGGGATGCGCGTCGCGTGAAGAAGGTCGACACGCCCTCCTTCTCCGAGAAGCAACTTGGTGTAGTACACGACGGCGCTCGGATCGTATGTCCCGAGGGTCGGGTAGTACGAGGCCGTAGCAACCGCGAACCCACCGCTGCCCGATTCCAACAGGTGAAACCCTGTGGAGTCCCAAAGGGAAAACCCGGGTTCCCCCTGGCCTCCTGCGAGGACTCGGTAAGCATCGGCCCGATGTCCTTCCAGCGAAACGACCTGCCGCTCGAAGCACCATTCGTCAGCTTCAAATAGTCCATCCCCGCAAGCGGGCTTGGAGCTAGTTGTGCTTTCCTCACTCGAAAGGCTGGACGTTGATGAGTCTTCGCTGATCGTCGAGGAGGACACTGAGGCGATGCTCGTCGAGTCGTCGTCCGCTCCTTCGGTGCCAGATGCAGTTGAGACTTCTGGGCCACACCCGAAAGACATTGCCACCACTACGCTCAACCACCTCAAGAAAGAAGACCTCTCGTCGCTCTGACCGCTGCGGAGTTCGTGGCTTTGCGGAGGCGCGACTCCTTCGACGAGGTCCATCTAGAGCGAACGATACCAGCCCTGTCCGGGGGTCGCGATGTAGGAAAGGTGCGTGGGTCGAGCGGAGCACGAAGAGTCCACGTTCAGTGGAACCGCGGCGGACACTTCTTCCCGCTGCCGTCGCCAGCCCTATCTTGAGCGAAGGCATGCGGCTCCAGGCTCGGTTTGCCTTCCGCGGGGACGGTGAGCCGGAGGTGCCCAGACTGGCAGGTGCTCCAGGCCGAACGCTTCGCTTTCCTCTCCGTCCACGCGCCAAAGTCGTAGCACTCGATGGCCTGCGTCGTCGTCGTCGTGTCCAGTGTGGTCGCTTCGAGGTTGTCGAGCACTGAGCAGCGAGGATGTTTGTGGCTGCCGTGCATGCCCGCCGTGACGACGACGTGTTCCGGGCTTACGGCCGTCACCCATTTGCGGCTGGTCGAGGTGGCGGAGCCGTGGTGCCCTAGCTTCAAGACCTCCGAGTCGAGGGCTGTCCCGTGGGTCTTCATCATCCAGGTTTCCGCGTCGGTGTACGCGTCGCCTGCCAAGAGGACGCCGAAGCCGGAGCGCTCAAGTCGCAGCACGATTGAAGCGTTGTTTTTCTGCGGGCCTGTGGGGTTCTTGCTGGGGGCGTCGAGGCTCGCGGAGAGGACCTCGATGTCGACGTCGTCTCCACAGGCAAGGGCGGAGCCGTCGAATGGCTGCGCGGGGTACTGAGCATTGTGGGCCCTGAACCATCCTTTGGATTTCTTGCCGTCGAGGTACGACGAGCGTCCGCCGACGTAGAGGTCGGAGATCTGGACGCCCTCGAGGGCTTCCTCGAGCTTGTTGTAGTGGTCGCTGTCGGCGTGCGTCACGACCACCCGAACCTCAGGGGCGTTCGAGACCAGCCCGGCAAGCATGTCCTCGACTTCAGGGTCCGCCTGGCCGCTGCTCCCTCAGTCGACCACGAGCGAGTTTCCATTCGGGCATGCGACGTGGATGGCGTCGCCTTGTCCCGCGTTGAGGAAATCGATCCCGAGTGGGGGTGGCGGCGGTGTGTCCGTCGCATTGGGGTTCTCAGGAGTGACCCGGTCGATGTCACGCGCGTCCACAGGCCGTGGATCTCCAAGACCTCATCGAGCCGGTGCCGCTCGGGTCCGACACAGCGGATCCCATCCCCTCGCACACAGTCTTCGAAGCAGAGCCTTGGATCGAGTTTGAAGTCGTCGACAGCCGTGGTCGCGCTGTTTCCCACTTCCGCGCCACGCTCGAGGCCGGGCCCGAATCTCGAGACACCCAGCCGCGCAGCGGTGTTGTCCGCCACGACGGCCTGCCCTCCACGACTCCAGCATCGGTGGCATTGCGCGCTGCCCCGAGCCCACCGAAGCCCTGACCTCGCTCATCCCCCCCTTCAGTCCGCCTTGGCGTGCGCCGCCAACAGCGTCTGCCACGAACTCTTAATCCTCGCGTACTCCGCCGGACACCCGACCGCGCGCTCCTTCGGCAGTCCGTCCTTCCCGCCGCTGAGGACCGCGCGCTTCTTGGGCGCAGCGCCGTACGCCATGCAGACGATCGAGTAGTAGCGCTGCTTCTCAAACGAGTGCTCGCCCCAGAACTCGTTGGCGCTGTAGCCCTTGGCGTCGTTGAGCAAGAAGGCGCGGCCGCCGTCGAGCGCCATCTCGATCCCCGAGCCGCTTTCGATGAGGATCACCGAGGCGAGCTGGTCGACCGCGTCCTCTTCTTTGCCCGTGATCGGCATCTGCAGCTGGTCGACCAGCGCATGCCCAAGCTCGTGCAGAAATGCGAAGAAGACCGCGCCCGTGACCATTCGCTCCAGCTCCGCCCCCTTGGCCCGGCCCTTGAACAGGGTCTCGAAGTGCTCCGCCAGCTCGTAGCAGATCACGACGCCCGGCGCCTTGGAGTCGTAGTACGCGTCGACGCGCCCGCACTCGGACACGAGCACGGCGGCATCACGCGGCAAGGCGAGGGTGTCGTTGATGCCATCGATCACGTTGCCGAACATCTTGCTGCCCGACAGCTGGTCCTTGAACCGCTTCAGGCGGGGGGACTTCGGGTCTGCAAAGGTCAGCTTGATGTCGCCGTTGTCGACCGCCGGCGCCGGCCCGGTCTGGACGCGCTTGGTCTTGACCTTGGCCTTCGGGCAGTCCGCAGCGTCCGTGGGAGGACACTGCGGACACTCGCCGCCGGGGTCGCAGGCGAGCAGGCCCAAGGCCATCAGCACGGGAGCGACGCGGCGCACGAGAAAGACCCTACCAGCCATCAGGGAGCGGCACGCAGCGAGGCTGCGCTGGCTGCCTCCACGCCGCGGACGAACTTCGAGAGCTTGGGATAGTCGTGCGGCTCCACCACCCCCGTCTTCAGGGTGCTGCGCAGCTCGAACG
>CAYGTG010000662.1:0-5066 GCA_964352485.1 uncultured Nannocystaceae bacterium
TGGCAGCGGCAGACCGTCGAGGATGCGCTCGAGGGGGCGGCGATGTTCCGGGTTGCGGACGGGGCCGGAACGATCGCGGCACACGCGGAGATCACCGAACGTCGCGACGCCGAGGGGATTGTCCTTCGGCTACGGCTGAGCATGGAGGTCCCTCCCGACCTCGCCGGTGTGGTGGACGAGCTCGGCGCGACGGTCGAGGTGTCCCGTGCTCAGGGCGATTCGGCGATTCGCGACGACCTTCCCCTGGCTGCTCAGCGCGCGGCCGCCGTGCTCGACGCGAAGGTGGAGCTCGCGCGGACACCCCAGAGCGCGGCGGATTACTTGCGCGACCCGGACGCCGAGATTGCGCTTGTTGCGCTGGATTGGGTCGAAACCCAGCACGATCGCTCGATGGCCTCCGTTGTCGCGGGCATGCTTCATCACCCCGATGACCGCGTGATGCTGAGGGCCGTCGAGGTGTTGGGGCAGATCGGAGCCGCAGCCGAAGTTCCGGCGCTGATCGCGGCGGCTCGCCTCAACGACCGTGCGCACACCGGTCGGCTCTACGAGGCCTTGGCCGTGCTCGGCGGCCCAGATGCCGAGGGGTTCCTGTCGTTCGCCGCCCGCAACGAAGATGACCCGGCGCTGGCCCAACTTGCAGAGCGCGCCCTGGACGTGGCACAGCGGAGCGTACCGCGGGCCGAGGCGCCTCCGGTCACCGCCCGACGCGGGCATCGCTGATCCTTGCCATGTCGTTCCTGCTCTTCGCTGCGCTCGCACCTGCCGTCGCTCCGCCGCCCGCTCCCGCCGAGGACAGCGCCGCGGCGGCGGTCCCGACTGCGGCCGAAGACAACGCCGACGCGATGCCGTCCACCCCGCCCGAGCCGTCGGGCGGCACGAGTTCGCCGACAAACGACGGCGCGGAGGGGGAAGAGGGGGCGGCAGACGCTCCGCAGATCGCCGGTCAGGATCCGCTCCCCGAAGCGCCGCCGCGGGTGGCCGGCTCCACGCTCGAGGCCCACGCTTGGCGAGGGCAGGGCTTCTTTCAGATTCACCTCGCGGCGATGGTTCCGCTCGCAGGCGCGCGTCCGGGTCGGGGCACCGTGGCGTCGGCCGGAGGCGGGCTGCAGCTCGGCTGGCGTCCTGGCCCACGTCTCGCTGTGGGCGTGGGACTGACGACCTTTCTGCATGACACCGGCGAGAGCCTCGCGGTCGACAGCGAGGGCGAGAGTGTCGAGGTTCGGGACTTCGGTCGGCTGAGTTTGTTCGACCCGTTCGTCCGGATCTTCATCCCAAGGCAGGGGCGAGTGGAACCACGGTTCGATGCCGGGGCGCTGCTGGGCACCTACCGTGCTCCCTTTTCGGAGTCGCCCCAGTTCGCGACGGGTGCCCGGATCGGTGCGGGCATCGATGTTTGGATCGGGCCCGGGTTCTCGCTCGACTTCGGGGTGGACCCTCGGCTCATTGTCATCGACGGCACGGCGGGGATCACCTTGCAGGCCGGCATGGGCGCAACCGTCCACTGGTAGTGCCGCGCTCGCTGCGCGTCTCTCTCTGCCGCAAAGCTCGCCAACCCACCTGTCGGGGCGCTGAGCGTCTTGGGCGGGCTTGGAGGAACTTTTTGCCCCTTGATGGCAACCTCATAGGCGTTGCGCCAACCCACTAGACATCGACTCGAGCTCGTCGTCGGCGGCGCCAACCATGTTGGCGGTCCGGCCGGGTACGCGTTGCTCGAGCGACTCGGCGATGGCGCCGAGGGCGGTGCGTGGCGAGCCCGCGATGACTCGGACGGCGCGCAGGTGGTCGCCAAACCGGTGCCGCGTGCGGCAGAGCGATCCGTTCGCCGGGCCTTCGAGACGCTTCGCCAAGTGAGCTCGCCACACCTGCCGGCTCCGCGTGCCCTCGCTTCCTCGGACGACGGCGCCATGTGGTTGATCAGCGAGTGGGTCCCCGGTCGGCCCCTGTCCCCCGGTCCCAGCCCGATGGCTGTGGCGCTGCAAGAGGGCGCTGCCATCGCGAGGGCCCTGCGCGCACTCCATGAGTTGGGCACCCATCATGGCGACGTTGGGCCGGCGAATGTGGTCGTCCAGGGGGAGCGTCGAACGCTCATCGACCTCGCCCAGCTGGGACGCGTTGGAGTCGGAACCCCTGGCTTTCTTGCGCCCGAGGTTCTCGCCGGCGGTGGCGGACCGGCGGCGGACCGATTCAGCTTGGGTGCGCTGTTGGTGTGGCGTCTCGTGGGCGTGGTGCCGTGGGCTCAGCCCGAGTCGCTGCTGGCCGTCCGCGGCCGGGCCGATGTGGTCCAGCGCTTGGCCGAGCTGGGACTGTCCGAGCTGCCGCCGGCCGTTCACGCCCTGCTTGTTCGCCTCTTGTTACCCGATCCCGAGGCCCGGCCAGCATCGACCCGGGACGTGGCCCGACAGCTCGCCGACATTCTCGCGGCGCCGGCGGAGATCGTCGCCGGGCGATTGCGCTGGTGGCCGCCTGTCCGCTGGCCGTATGTCGGAGTTTCGATCGAGGCTGCGGCGCGCGAACTCGAGCAGGGGGCCGCCCGACTTTTGGTCGTCGCGGGTCCGCCCGGATCCGGGCGAGATCGGATTGTCGAAGAACTGGTTCTGCGCGTGCAGTCGCTCGGAGCCAAGGCGCTTCGGTGTGACGCAGACGCATGGGCGCGCGCCCACGGGTCGGTGGTTGGTTCGTGGCTGGAGGCCTGGGTGGGCAACCCTGGGGAGACGCTGGCGGGTCTGATGATGGAGCCGCTGGCTGGCCGTGATGCGCCTCGCGTTCGCGCTGCTGCTCGACTGGCAACCGGCCGGATCATCGTCCCCGCGACAGCGGATGCGGGGCACGCCCTGGACGGGGTCGATGGGATCCGGGTGCTGTGGCCACGCCCCCTTCGTGATCCGGAGGCGCTCCGGTTGGTCTCCGCCGCGGTGGAGGGAGACGCCACGGAGATCGGAGCCGTCGCGACCCAGCTGCGAGAGGCCACCGGTGGATGGCCGGCGGCGATGGTTCGAACCGCCGCGGCGTGTGCAAGACACGACGCAGGCGCGGATGACGTGCGCCGCATCGCGGGCTCCAGCGGGGACCCCAGCGACGAAATGGATGCCAGCATCGCGCTGTCGGTGCTGCGTGCCGTCTGGACCGAACCGGATCCGTCGCTGCCGATCACCCTGGCGCCCGAAGGCCGTCCGCATGCCGTCGCGTGTTCTGTGGCTCGGGCCTCTGTGGGTCCAGCACGGGTCAAGGCCGAGGCCCGCGCGTGCGAGGGCCGAACCGTCGCGTGGGCGATCGATGCGCAGGACGATGAGGCCCTCGAGTCACGGATGCGCGAAGCAGAGCCGGGTCATGCTGAAGTCGCGCGCGCTGTCCGTTCGCTCGAAGGACGGGACGCGTCCCCTTCGATTCTCGCGCTCGCCGCGTCGCACCGGCTTGCCGAAGGTGATGCGGCTTCGGCCGAGGCGTTGGCCCTGCGCGGGGGCTCTCACCCCGGCTGCGTGTTCGCGCGCGCGCGCGCGCTGCAGCGGTTGGGGCGCCTCGATGAGGCATGGGCCCTTCTCGAGCCGGATCCCGAGGACTCCGACGACCGACGCTGGGCCAAGCAAGGCTTGCGTTGGCGGGTCTACGTGGACCGGGGGGACGCTGCGCAAGCCCAACGCGAGGCGGAGCGGATGGGGCTGGATGCGGTTCCGCTCGAAGGTCCGGCGGCGCTTGGCTTGGCTTCGGCGCTGTTGTGGGGAGCGTATGCGTGTGCGTTGGCCGGGGACGTGCCCACGGCCAGTACCCGGTTGCAGCGCGCGGCCGGTTGGGCCCAAGCACACTCGGGCGCCGAGGCGGCGTCCTTGGCGGCTCGTGTCCTGCAGCTGCAAGGAAACTTGGCGCACGGGCAGGGGATGCTGGCGGAGGCGGCCGATGCATTTACACGGGCCGCCGAGGCCTTTGAGCGCGCAGGTGAGCCCGTCGGGGGCCTGACCCTCAAGGGCACCTCGTGCGCACTCGCCATCTTGACGCTGGATATCCAGGCGGGCATCGACCTGGGGCGTGCTGCGCTGCGTGGTCTCCTTGCGCACGGGCAGACCAGCGCGTTGGTCGAGGCCGCGCTCAACTTGGTGCAGCTGCTCGCACGCGTTGGAGCGGCCGACGAGGCCCGGGCGATCGGTGCGGCGGTCGACGCTGCGGTCGGGACGGCGGGCGCCGGGCTCGTGCTGGCGCGCAGAGCCCGTTTACGGGCCGAGGTGGCCGCCGCCGGGATGGGTCTTCGTCCCTCCGCCGCGGATGCGCAGCGGGTCGCTGCTGCCTTTGGTGGCGCGGCGGCGGAGCTTGAGCGGGCGGAGCGACCCGACGAGGCTCGTGACGCTTGGCTGCGCGCGAGCCTGCTGCTGGCCGGGTGTGGGCGAGCCGAGGCCGCCGCGCGTGTCCTCGACCGCGCGCTTGCCCTGCGCTCCGAGGAGGACCTCGCCGGACTGGCTCAGGCGGGTGCGACGACGATTCTGCTCGCTGGACGATCGGGCGACCACGCGCTGCTCGAACTGGGTCTGTCGCTGCTGCATCGCGCTGGGACTGCGTCGAGCTTTCGCGCCGCCCAACGGCTCGACGTTGCGGTCGTGTTCGACCGCGCCTTGCTGGTCGCGCTTCGCATGCGCGAGCAACCGCTTTCTTTCCGACACGCGGTGGCGCGTCGGCTGTCTTCAACCGTGGAACTCGTCATGCAAAAGACCCGTCCCAGCGACCGCCCCTTCGTCCGATCCTCCTTGCTCACCGAGGGGGGGGATGCCCAGGCATTGCGGGACCTCCTCGAGGATCTCGAACCCGCCGAGGGCACCGCGACTGCGACCCTACCGGAGTCGGCGCCCGCAGATGACCGCTACGCGCGGCTGCTGCGGATGTATCGGCGATTTGCCCGCGAGGAGCGGCTGGAGCCTCTGCTGGAACAGGTGGTCGACGCCGTGATGGAGCTGACGGACGCAGAACGCGGCGCTGTCGTGGTGCGCCGGGCTGGGCAGGACGACCTGTCGGTGACTCGAGAACTGAGCGAGGGTTCTGACGGCGCTTCGTACTCACGCTCGGTGATCACGCGGGTGTTGGAC
>CAYGTG010000663.1:0-5063 GCA_964352485.1 uncultured Nannocystaceae bacterium
GCTCAACGACAACCGCCTCGAGAGCCACTCCGAGCATCACCTCGACCCGATCATCGGCGAGTGCCACGTCGCCTACCTCCCCGACAACCGCGTCGTGGGCATCAGCAAGCTCGCGCGCGTCGTCGAGGCCTATGCCAAGCGCCTGCAGATTCAGGAGAAGCTGACCGCCGAGATCGCCAACGCGATCTCCTCGGTGCTCGAGCCCCGAGGCGTGGCTGTGGTCATTGAGGCTGCGCACCAGTGCATGACGACGCGCGGGGTTCACAAGCCCGGAGTCAACATGATCACCTCCCGCATGCTGGGCGTGTTCCGCGAAAACGCGGAGACCCGGCGCGAGTTCTTCTCACTGATCGGCAAGTAGTCGGGCGAAGGCGGCACGTCGGTGCCCCAACACGCCCCCGACCGCGACGGGTCGACCGCTGTCGGGCGTCAACACGGCCGCCAATCCGGGGGCATCGGACAACGTGCGGCGAATCCTGCCCTCGACCTGCGCGTGGGCCGTTCGGAGTCGGGCACCGTCGGCCAGCGCGACCGCGCAGACGAGGCGAGCACGAGAGCCCGCCGGGGCCTGCGCCAACAAGATGTGGGTGGCCGCTGGGTACCCGCCGCGTTCCGACGCCCAGGGAGCCGTGGCCACGCCGGGGCCGCCGCCCAAAGCATCGGACTCAAACCCCGTGTCGTCTGCGAGCGCCGCCATGCCGGTTGCGTTTGCGGCGGCCTGGGCTTTGAGGACTGCGTTGCCCACGTAGTCGGGCTCCGTCTCGGCCGGTTCGCGGAGCGAGAACTCGTCCGGCGCGTGTACGCGGACGCCCAGCGGCTCCAGCAGAATTCTCCACTCGGCGAGCTTTCCGGGGTTGTGGGTCGCGACGACGATCGAGGTTGGCAACCAAGCAGGCCTCATGGGGTCTTCGGAGTCTTGGGGGTCGCGGTCGCTTCGGTGGGGGTCTTCTCACCTCTCGCGATGTTCGTGAGTCGGACCTCGACCGAGAAGGTCCCTCGCTCGAATCGCACGGGTTTGTTCTGGCTCGGTGGCTTGGGTGCCAGGATGCCCTCGAACGTCCCGGTGAGTGTGCGGTCCGTCAGTGACTCGAGGGTGATCCGCATCGGTTGCTCACTGTCGAGCGCACTCGTCCACTGGTCGGCCTTCCCCATCTCGTACGTGGCGACCAGATTCGGCTCGCCCTTCTTCGTCTCGCCGGCGACGAAGGTTGCGGGGAACTCCAGCGTGTCGAGCCTCAAGGGGTCGAGCGTCAAGGAGAGTGACGGACTTCCCTCGTCGGTCAGTGCGCCCCGAAGCTTGACCCACGCAACGCCGGTGTCGGGGTAGAACACCGCCGCATTCTGTCCGCGCGGAAAGAACACAAAGTGTTGCCGCTTCCCGGACAGGTCGGCCTCCATCGATCCCTTCATCGTGACCCGGCGCGGCTTGCCGGCATCCGTCATCGCCTCGGGCGAATGATTGGGCACCGGGATGCGCGTCGTATCGACGCTCTTCTTCACCTTGCGAGGTGGTGGGGTGGGGGCCTCGTCCTTGCACGCCCCCACGAGGGACACCGCGATGAGCAGCACGACGCTTCGCATGGGGTGCAGGGTAGCAAGTTGCGGATGGGAGCAGCGGGGGCGTGGAGCCCCTGGGCTGGGGGGCGCCCGAGTCGTCGTCAATCCCGGCCAGCGATCGCCCTCGCCCGCGACCGGAGGTCCGCGAGTCCGTGCTTCGTCACCGATGCCAGCGCCGACGCCCGTCCTCGCGCGCCCCGTCCATACGTAGCCCTCGCGGCGCTCTCCAGAAAATCGAACGTCGAGGCGCGAGCGGGATACAACGGGACCGCCCGCATCGCGCGTTCGATCTCCTTGGCATGCGGAGTCGGGCCCGGCGGTGCCGCGGGAAGCTGGTCGAGCGTCTCGAAGGGACACACGGCCATCACTGGACCGAGCAGGCGCTCTTGGGTGATGAGCATCTGTGCGTTGATGCCCGTCACGAGCGTGGGCTGGAAGAAGGAGCCTCCCAAATCGTTGCGCCGCTCCCCGCCCACGCGGAGGGCCGCACCCCGGGTGACGGCGTCGTCGAGGAGCCGCTCGAGTGGTTCGATCCGCGAGGGGGTGATGAGCGGTCCAACGTCGATGCTCGTGCTCAGCGGGTTGCCGGCCTCGAGCCGCGAGATGACCCGGGTTGCCCTGCGAAGGAACCGGTCATAGTGCTTGCGGTGCACGTAGACCACGGGCGCGCCTCCATGGAGCTGCCCTGCCGCGCCGAAGATTCGGCGCATCGCCGGCTGGAGCATGTGCTCGGGGTCGTCATTGTGCCCGATGATGATTGGGCGACAGACCTCGATGCCGTACGACACCGGCGTGAGAGAGGCAGCGGCCGCGGCCGCAACCGCCCGGCTGGTCTCGGCGGTTCCGACGAACGTGATTCGGTCCGGGCCCGCAGATGCGAGCGCCTCTCCACTTTCGACCCCGCCGGTGACCAGCTGCAGCAACTCACGGGGATGGCCTTGTTCCGCCAACACATCGCGAACCAGTTCGGCGAACTGAAGGCTGGACCAAGCGACGCGGTCCGAGACCTTGACCACCACCGCGCTGCCTTCGAGCAGAGCAGGGGCGACGGTCACGAGAAGGTTGCGCAGCGGAAGGTAGCCGGGGGTGAAGAAGCCGAGGATGCCCGGAATGTTCTGACGACCGCTCGCCTGCACGCTCTGCTTCCACGGGAGTCGAGACGGACGGGCTCGCTCCAGCAAGGTGCTCAGTGCACGACCGACCGGAATGATCTCGTGCACCATCGCGTCGAGCATTGTCTCGCCACTGTCGTGGGCAGCCACTCTGCACAACTCGTCCTGGCTCGCGAGCACGCGGCTGAGTACGGCGGCGATGACCGCCTGTCGTTTGCCGGGGTCGAGCGCGCCCCATCGCGGCTGGAGGAATCGGGCGCGGTGAATCGCCCCGACGACGTCGTCTTCTCCCATGCGCGGCACCTCGCCGAGAAGCTCCCCCGTGGCGGGGTCGCGGCAGTCCATCACGTCGGCGGTGCGAGGGTACGGGTCCACGAGCGGACCCCGAGCCTACCCGTTTCGGAGGCTCGTTGTGAACGCTAACGACGACGGCGTCGCATCATGAGCAGCGGGATCAGAAGGAACGCTCCGTTCCAGCCTGAGCCACCCTGAGTGCAGCCGCATCCGTCATCCCCGCCGTCGGCCGGTGCGCCACCGGAGGACGAATCGTCGGTCGCGGTCGTGTCGATGGTGGTCGTGGAAACCGGCGCGGAGGTTCCGCTGTCGGACGTGGAGCCGGGACCCACTCCCGTGCCTCCGCCCGTGGAGGAGGTGGAGCCGCCGCCAGAGCTCGATTCACTGCCGGGGCGGTCGAGCCCCTCGATCGGGAGCTGAAGGACCTGCTCGGCGAGCGTGGTCGGCGTGGCGCCACCCATCTCGTCGAAGAGCCCCGCCACGTGCGTCCCGGCCTCGCCCGCGTTCGCCTCGAGGAACGAGATGTACTCGGGGGTGTTGATCAGGTACCGGACGCGAACCGTCAACTCGAGCACGTCGTCGCTCTCGTCTTCGGGGGTGGCGTCCATCAGGCCCTCGACGCCGGCGAAGCTGTACGTGCTGACGTCGAAGTTCGGCCATGTGCCGTCGGGCAGCAGCGTGTAGCGCGTGCCCACGGGGTTGGTCTCGATGTCCGGCTGTGCGCCGAGCGGCGGGATCCGAGTGTCCTCGACCCAGTGGTTGTTTCTCAGCAACCGGAATTGCGTGCCGTCGGCATAGTCCTCGGCGACACCTTCGTAGGTCCGCAGCTGGGGGTCGATCTGCAGCCCGTCGGTGGGGTTCCACCCGCCCGAGCTGAACAGGATGTCCTCGCCATAGCGGCCCACGACCTCGACCCACATGACCCTTCCTTCGGAGTATCCGCTGGGAAGCTTGTGGCCGGTGTTGTTGGTGACGGTGACCTGGAGGTCTGAGAGGCCGTCGTCGACGTCAAACGCCTTGGGTCCCGTGACCTCGAGGGAGGCGGCGGTCGCAAGGAACTCTTCCATCCGCTCAATGTTGAGGTCGAAATAGACGCTGGGAACCTCGCCAAGCCCCGTGTCTCCATACTCGTTGCGAAGCAGCTCCAGCATGAAGCGGTTGGCGCCGTTGAAGTCATGCCGACGCCCACCGGTGGGGTGCGGCTGAGCGATGTTGTCCGTGCAGCCCGGCTTGTTGGGCACCGCCGTCATGTGGCAGTCCTGGCAGGACGCGAAGTCCTCCCCGGGCTGCGCGTAGGCGCTCCCGAGCCACTCCGAGTAGGTCCGCTGCTCGTTGAAGGGCCGGCCAAGACCCACGCCGTCATCGTCCACCCGCTCGGCGGGGGTGGTCACGTCGTGGCACGTCCCGCAGAACCTGGATTCGCCGATGTACTCATCGAAGACCCAGTCGTGAGGCGGCGGCGAGACGCCGTCGGTGTAGTTGAAGGGGCCTCGACGCGGCACGTTGGCGCCGCCGGGGCCAAGCGTGTCTGAAATCGTGTACTGGGCGTTGCCGGGCGGGACACCGGGATCCTCGACCACGCGGTGGCAAAACTCGCACTCGATTCCCTCCCGCTCTTCGGCGGTGAGCTCATTGATGCTGATGGCCTCGGCGTTGCCATCAACGAACGCGCGCGGCGAGTGGCAGCGAACACAGGTCTCCGTCTCTCCGGGAATGTCCTGGTCAGCGACCGCAACACCGGCCCAAAACACAGGGTCGCGGGCAGCGTTGGCCATCAACGTTCCCTGCCACGTATTGAAGGGGGAGTAGGGGGGATCGTCGATATCCGGGCCAGCGTTGCTGAAGCCGTGGCAGAACTCGCATTGCTCCGCTCGGAACAGGTCATTCATCAACTCGCCGGGCTGCGTGGGGGCAGCCACGGCGGAGGATGAAAGAAGCGCTGCCGCGCCGAAGGCGAAGAGGCTCGTAGCGCGTTGCGGCATGTCTGGCACCCGTTTCTCCGGCGGCCTAGCAGTGCTTTCGACGTCGGGCCAGGGGAGCGATGCCAAAGCCCAGGAGCATCAACAGGAACGATGCATCGGATGAGGGCGTGGAGACGGA
>CAYGTG010000664.1:0-1758 GCA_964352485.1 uncultured Nannocystaceae bacterium
GCCGCCTCCTTCGAACCGCGCGCATCGGCGAGTTCACGCTGGGCCTGAGCCTTGGACTTCGCGGCCTCCGCCAGTCGCTTGCGCGCGACCGCTTCTGCGTCCGCGAGCAGGCGCTCGGCCTCCTTGCGCTTGGCCTGGGCAGCCGTCTCCGCGCTCGCGAGCTTCTGCTCGGCGGCTTTTCGAGCCAACTCGGCGTTCTCTCGCGCCTGTGTTGCCTTCTTGAGCGCTCGGCGGACCTGCAGTCGATTCGATTTAGCGCCTTTGAGCTCACGCTGCGCTCGGGCCTCGGAGGCCCGAGCACGTGACTCGGCAGCGCGGGCCTGCTTGGCCGCAGCTTCGGCAGAGCGGACCTTCTTGGTCGCAGCCTCTGCTTTGGCCCTCGCCGATTTGGCTTCCGCGCTGGCGGCCGCCTTGAGCTTGGTCGCGTCCTCCTCGAGCTGCTTCGTGCGCCGCTGCTGGGACTGCATCTCCGCTTTGCGCTTCGAAGCGCTCTTGCGGCTGAAGTACTGCTCGGGCGGAGCCTCGCGCGGCGTGACCGTCACCACGAGGGTGTCGCCATCAGGCACGACGATGTAGCTGGCTTCGCGCTTGAGCTGCACCACCACCCGCACGAGATTTGCCCCACGCTCGGATACAGCGCCGACAGTCACACGACCGCATGCCCAGGTGTCCAGTGGAACATGTGGCACCACCTGCCCCTTCGCACTCTTGGCGATGTCCACGACCAAGCGATCGGGATCATCGAGCCGGTAGACGTTGAACGTCGGCTTGAGGGTCCCCTTGAGCCTGAGCACCGTGGTGCCATCGTCCAACTCTTCGACGGAGAGACCATCGACTTGGTTGGGCACGCCGACAAGCGGAAGGACCGTCGCGGCGTTGGGGAGCCCCATCGTGGCCATGGCGGCCTGCGGATGGAGGGAAAGGAGGAGAGAAGCGGGGGCGCAGAGGAGGCTCAGCGGCGTCCAACGACGCGCCCAAAGTGATTGTTTACTCGAGCGCGTCATCGGTCGGACGATCCTCGATCAGTCGGTACGAAGGTAGATAGCGCGGCGTTCACCACGCTGGAGATTGAGGCTGCTTCCCAGGTCATCATCTACAACTTCGATCTCGACATAATCCCGGTTGACAGCGGCGAGCTTGACCTCCGCACTGGAGAAGTACTCGCCCTGCTTGATCGTCTTGGATTTACCGTCGGATGCCAAAAAAAGTGCGCGTGGAGCCACACCCCGGCCGTTGACGATACTGATCAGTTTCAGGTCCTCGAATGCATAGCCGGCCATGCGCACCCGTCGTTCGGCCCGAACGCTGGTCGTCGGCGGCTCCGGAAGCGGGTCGTCGTTGGCCACGAAGCTCAGGAACGGGTCCCTTCGGCGCTGAAACGACTTGCTGTCGAGCGCGACGGGAGGCCGCGGAGGCCCCTCGTCGATGATCTCGCCGTCTTCGGAGTCTCCAGCGCTGCGCCGAGAGGCTTTTTTGTCCTTCTTGGCGCCCGCCTTCTTCCCTGTCCCACGCACGCCCGTGGTCTTCGAATCGTCTTCTCCACACGCCAGCGGCGCGCTGAGCAGGATGCACAGTCCGAGGATCTTCGCGGTGGACATCATTTCTTCCTCCGACGGCTTTTCTTCTTGTTCGGCTCGACGGCCGTGCGTTCAGCTTCCGTGAGGAAGCGATAGGTTGCAGCCTCGAAGCTGATCTCCAGCAGCGGTGCGCCGTCGCCCGCCTCGGCCTTGCCCGCGGACTTGTTGTTCAACACCAGCT
>CAYGTG010000664.1:1768-5062 GCA_964352485.1 uncultured Nannocystaceae bacterium
ACGCTGACGATCCGTCCCTTGTTCTCGCGGCCCAGCTCGTACATCCGGCGGAAGAACTCTCCGGCTTGCCCCCACGTACCGGTCGCGCGGACCTTGACCGGGAGGCGAGCGTAGAAGTCTTCTTTCTGCTCGGGCTCAGGCGTCCAGCTCTCGACCGTGAGGCCGACCAGCCGCGCTTGCTGCTGGAAGGTCTGCATCAGGTTGTCCAGCGACGACTTACTCGTCGGCAGAACCGCGACCTTCTGCTGAAGTTGAGCCTCGATCTCGGCCTGCTTGCGCTGGCGTTCGAGGAAGTTCGCCTGCTCCTTCGTGACCCGGACGAGCTCGGCGTCGGCTTTGACCACCGCCTTCTTGGCCCCTTCGTGGGCCCCCACCGCATCCTGATAAAGAAGGAAGAACCATCCCGCCACCACCAAGGCGCCGACGACGACGAACAAGACGATCCGCTGCCAGATCGGAAGTTTTGCAAACTGTTCCATCTTGGGTCTCCCTCAGTTCCAGCGTCGTACCTGGACGTTCAGCTTCCAGGTGAGGTAGCGGGCCTCGTCGGATTTGTCGGGGTTGCCCTCGCGCTCGAAGTCGGGGCTGGAGGATTCCCCAAAGCGGGCACTGGCTCGAAGCCGCCGGGTGAACTCCGAGAGGTCAGCGGCGTCGCGGGCCTGGCCGGCGATCGACAATGTCGGCCCATTTTGCTCGACCGAGTCGATCCAAAGACCCGTGGGGTCCCACTTCTCGTTGATCGCGCTCTGGGGGTCGGCGGCGATTCCTGCCCGGTACTTTTCCTCGTCCTTGTCGACGCCGCCGCCCGCTGCGGCATCGGTCAACATGGAGCTCATCTCGTACATGACGAACACCGGGGTCCGGCGCTTTGCGTTGAGCTTCTTCTCGGCCAGCTCCATCTGCATGACCTGCTCCTCGCGCTTCTTCAGCCCCTCCTCGTCGATGTCTTCCTTGATCTTGTCGGCTTCTTTATTCTTCGCGACCGCGATACGGCGCTGCTTGTCGGCCGCCTCTTCCTCGATCGTCTGAAGCCAGTAGCAGACGCCGCCGACTGCGATCCATCCCATCAACATGCCCAGCATCCACGCTTGCGCGGCGGAGGTCGAGGACCCCGCCGAGTCGCTGGAGGGAGCCGCAGACCGGCTGCGCTTCTTCTTTTTCGAGGGGGCGAGGTTGATGCGAATCATGGTGAGTCCCCTTGCGCGCGCAGAGCGAGGCCGAACGCGATGGCGGCCACCGGCGCGTTGGCGCGGAGGTAGTCCACGTCGAAGCGACGGCTGTCTACGGCGACGCGCGCGAACGGGTCGATGATCTCGACCGGGATGCGCGAGCGGTCCTGGATGGCCTTGGGCAGCTGCGGCACCAGAGATGAGCCGCCTGTGAGGTAGATGCGCGACAGCCGGGCATCGACTGCATCGCTAATGTAGAAGTCGAGTGAGCGCTGGAACTCTTCGGCGACCTGCTCGGACACCTGCGCAAGGATCGTATGAACCTCTTGCGGGACCACGTCGGCCGCCGCCCCCATCGCTGCAATTGCGCCGCCGACCTTGTAGGCCTCGGCACCGTCGATCGGGACCGCGAGCTGGCGCTGAATCGCTTCGGTGTACGTGTTTCCGCCGGCTCCGATGTCTCGGTTGAACTGCGGTCGTCCGTCCGCAACGATCGACAGCGTGGAGAAGCTGGCCCCCACGTTGATGATCGCAACCGTCTCTCCGGCCACGAATCCAACCCCACCCTCGACCGCGTTTTGAAGCGCGAGGGCGGCGGCGTCGACGACCACGGCGTTGAGGCCAGCGTCGCGCACCGCGGATTGGTATTGCTGCAGCACGTCACGCTTTGCCGCGACGAGGAGCACCTCCATCTGGCCCTGCGGGGTTTGCCCCACCAGCACCGAGTGATCCACGATCACCTCGTCGCGCGGGAACGGGATGTTCTGCTGAACCTCCCACTCCATCTGCTCGGCCAAGGCGGCTCCGTCCATGGCGGGGATCGTCAGTCGTTTGAGAATGACCGCGTTTCCCGAGACGGCGATGGAGGTCCGCTTCCCTTTGAGCCGAATCCGACGCGACAGGTTTCGAATGGCGTCGACCAGGGCGCCGTGGTTCATCACCGCACCCTCCACGATCGTCTGTGGGGGAACGGGCTCGATCCCGAAGTTCTGGAGCGTCAACTCGCGCCGCCCCACCTTGAGCTGTACGAGTTTGATCGCAGAGCTGCCGATATCGATCCCAATGCATTGCTTACTCATCGGCAACCTCCGCCGTTCAAGTGTACGCGCCGGTACAGGAGCGCCTCGCGCAGTGCCTTGCGCATGTGGGTGTATGCGCGACCGAGCGTGACGCGCACAGGCGTGACGTGGGGAGCGCGAGCTGTTTCCAACCCTCCGTGGCATTCGCCGGGGGGTTGCCCGCTGGGTCGCGGACCGAGTGCTGGGCGACGCCCCGGACTCAGTCCAGGTCGACGTCGGGGAACACTTCGACTGCGGACGCAGGCGGGATGCCCAGCGCCTCGAGGATCTTCCGCTTGGTATCCATGCGGCACGGACAACCGGATTCGACCCGGTCGATCGTCAGCGGGCTCACCCCAGCGCGCCGAGCGAGCTCGGCCTTGCTCATCATGGCGCGCTGACGCAGCCGACGAACGTTGTTGGGATGCGTGCCTGCTTTGGGCCGCGAACGGGTGCTTCGTTTCGGGGCCGCCGCCGCGGGTGCAGGCGGAGCTTTCCGGACTTCCGAACCCTCCTGAGACGGAGATTCCTCGTCCCCGCGTGCTTCTGTGCCGTCCACAGCTTCGCCGTCCCGTGGCGTTGCCGGGTCGTCTGAAGCCCCACCCTGCCTCGACGAGGTGGGCTCGGAGACCTTGGTCTCCTCGTTCGGTTCGGGATCCATGCGTCTGAAGCACGTACATTCTCGGCCCCGAATGAAGGTCAGTCAACGCGAAGATTCCGCTTCAGTGATATGTAAAAGAAATGAAGTGATAGGGATTTGATACGTCATTTGAGTGATCTCCACGCGCCATCCCCGCGCTCTGGAGGTCGGCGATTCGGCATCAAGTCTCTGACTTCATTGGTGAAAACATCGTTCGCAACGCCTTGCTGAGTCTGCAGGGCCCACGTTCACCACCCAGCATTTCACGCCGAGGTGAGCCCGCCCAAAAAGTGAGGCAATTCCGACCGCAGACGCCGCGTGATGTCGCGACATCTGCACAGCACACCGCGAGACCGCTGAGCGCGTGCGCAGCGTCAGGCGAGGCCGAAATCCTTGATCTTGTACAGGAGCGCGCGGTGGCTGAGGT
>CAYGTG010000665.1:0-5060 GCA_964352485.1 uncultured Nannocystaceae bacterium
GATGGACCACCGAGCTGCGCAGGTGCCAAGTGCGACGCCACCGAGCTCGAAGGTGATTTCGAGTTCATCGTCGTGGGCTCGGGCGCCGGCGGGGGACCGCTGGCCGCCAACCTCGCGCGAGCCGGGCACTCGGTGCTGTTGCTCGAAGCGGGAACCGACGCTGGGGCCAACATCAACTACCAAGTGCCGGCGTTTCACGGACTGTCCACCGAAGACCCCGAGATGCGGTGGGACTACTACGTGCAGCACTACGACGATGCCGAGCGCGGGCAGCGTGACTCGAAGTGGGTTGAGCAGCCCGTCACCCGCGCTGAGCCGGGAATCTTTTATCCGCGTGCCGGCACGCTGGGCGGCTGCACGGCCCACAACGCGCTGATCGCCATCAAGCCGCACGCGAGCGACTGGAACCGCATCGCGGAGCTGACCGGGGACTCGCAGTGGCGCGCGGAGAAGATGGATCCCTACTTCGATGAGGTGACGACATGGCTTCCGATCAACACGGCGGACCCCTCGGTCGCGTTGTTCGACATCAAGCTGCAGAAGGTCATCGCCGGCGGCATCAAGGCCTTCTCGCTGAGCCAAGGCGAGGGCCTGTTGTCCGGCCTCACCGGAAGTGTCTCCGGGCTGTACGGCCTGCTGACCAAAGACCTCAACGCGATCGGGCCGGAGGAAGAAGGCGTGTATCCGTTTCCGCTGACCATGGAGGACGGCCGGCGACACAGCGTTCGCGAGTATCTGGTGGAGACGGTCGAGGAGGGCTACCCGCTCACCATTCAGACTGGATCGCTCGTCACGAAGGTGGTGTTCGACGAGGCTACCGACGGTGATGAACCTCGCGCCCGCGGGGTCGAGTTCATGCCGGCCGAGCATGCGTACCGTGCCGACCCCGCCGCATCCCACGATGCCGCGCTCCCAGGCACCATCGAAGTGCTGGCCAGGCGTGAGGTCATCTTGTCCGCAGGGGCCTTCAACACACCGCAGCTCTTGAAGCTCTCCGGAATTGGTCCGGCCGAGGAGTTGCGGGCGAACGACATCGAGGTTGTCGCAGATGTTCCAGGTGTGGGGGAGAACCTGCAGGACCGCTACGAGGTTGGAATCGTGGGCCAGGCGCGCAGTGACTTTCGCGTGCTGGCTGACTGCAATCCAGGACAGCCCGACGATGAGTGTCTCGACGAGTGGGCGGACGGCGAGGGTCCCTACCGCGGCAACGGTGGCGTCGCGACGATGATCAAACGCTCCGGTCGCACGCTGGCAGACCCAGACCTGTTCATCTTCGGCGTACCGGGCAAGTTCGAAGGGTACGCGCCGGGCTACTCCGATGACGCGCTTGCCGACAAGAGCCTGTTCACGTGGCTGCTTCTCAAAGGGCACACCCGGAACCGAGCGGGCTACGTCCGCCTTCGGTCCTCTGACCCGCGCGATACCCCGGAGATCAACTTCCGGTACTTCGACGAAGGGAGCGTGGACGAGGGACAGGATGCGCACGACGCCAACGCGATGGTCCAAGGCGTCGCCCTGATCCGCGAGTTCGAGAGCCGCGCCCGACGCTTGATGGGTGCTCCGCTGTTCGGCAACTTCACCGAGGTTTGGCCCGGTGCGGATGTGCAGACGCCCGAAGAGATCGACACCTTCGTGCGCGACGAAGCGTGGGGCCATCACGCTTCGTGCTCGGCAAAGATCGGCGGCGACGATGACCCGATGGCGGTCCTCGACAGCCGCTTCAACGTCCGCGGGGTGGACGGGCTGCGGGTCGTGGATGCCTCCGTGTTCCCCGAGATCCCCGGATTCTTCATCCTGATGCCGATTCTGATGGTCAGCGAACGGGCCTCCGACATCATCGTGGAGGACTGGTCCGGGCAGTAGTCGGGTATCTTCGCCGGCGATGGGGAAACCGACCCGCGTTCAGGCCTCGCTCGAGGTCCCCTGGGAAGATCGCCCGGCGGTCGTTCACCTGACGCATCAGATTCTCCGCTTGCAGGCTGTGACCGCGGCCCGCGTCGTTGAGTCCGTGATCGCGATCGGTGAGGCGGCGCAGGAGATCCACGACGAGTTGCCCCACGGACAGTGGGCGCGCTGGTGCGCCGAGGCGGTGCCGTTTGCTCGGCAGACGCTCTCCAACTACATGGCGCTGGCGCGCTGGGCCGAGGAGCGCCCGCAAGAGGTCGAGAAGCTGGCGTACCTCGGACCGAGCAAGCTCTACCTGCTGCTCCCGCTTCCGCCGGGTGTGCGTCGGCGTCTGGTGGGGCGCAAACCGGTGCAGGTCCCCGAGGGCCCCCTGAAGACCGTCGAGCGCATGACGGTATCCGAGCTTGCGCGGGTCACCGCGGAAGAAACTCGAGCACTTCCGGAGCACCGTCCGATGCCGGTCAGCCGCGTCGTTGGTCGCCTCCGGCGCTCCATCGCAGGTCTGGACGTGAGCGCCCAGGCGTTGGTGGAGCGTGCGGAGGATGTCGAGCCTGAGGAGGCCCGCGCCCTGCACGACGCCCTGCTCGAGGTCGCCGAGTCGTTGCGCGCGACCTTCGAACTCGAGTGAGATCAGACGAGGCCGAGCTTGGCCATGCCCACGTACGTCGCCATGCCGGCTGCATAGCTGACGAACGCGACCACGGAGATGCGGCGCGCGTACCACATGAAGTCGACCTTCTCCATTCCCATGAAGGCCACGCCGGCGGCGCTGCCGATGATGAGAATGGAGCCGCCGGTGCCAGCACAGAAGGCGATGAGGTCCCAGAACTGGCTGTCGGGCGGGTATTGCTCGAGTGAGTACATGCCCATCGTCGCGGCCACCAGAGGCACGTTGTCGACGATGGCGGACAGCACCCCGAGCATCCCGGCAAGAATCGTGGGGTTTCCAGCGACGTTGTCGAGAGAGTGGGCGAGTGCACTGAGCAAGCCCGCGGACTGCAGTGCGCCGATACCCAACAAGATACCCAGGAAGAAGAGCACCCCTGAGACATCGATCTTGGTGAACGCAGCCGGCACTTTCACATGCTGCCGATCCTCATGCTCGTGGTGGAGCACATCGGTGACCAGCCACATGACTCCAAGTCCAAGCAAGATGCCGACGAACGGCGGGATGTGGGCCACGGACTTGAGAATCGGAACCATGATGAAGGCCCCAAGGCCTAGGCTCAGGACCCGTCTCGCACCGAGCTCGACCTGCTGCTCGCCCTCTTCGACCTCGCCGCCGTAGTGGCCGGCTTTCTCGGAGTAGCCGAGCATCAGGACCGCGACGGCCATCGTCACGAGGCTCGGGACGATGAGTGCTCGCATCACCCCGAACGTGGTCACCTGACCGCCGATCCAGAGCATCGTGGTCGTGACGTCGCCCATGGGAGTCCACGCGCCGCCGGCGTTGGCGGCGATGACGACCATCGAACCGAGCAGCAGCCGGTTGTCGCGGTTGGGCAAGATGCGGCGAAGCAACGAGACCATCACGATCGTGGTGGTGAGGTTGTCGAGCACCGCGGACATGAAAAACGCGAGCAGGGCTAGGACCCACATGACCTTCCACTTGGAGCGCGTGCGGATCTGGTCGGTGACCAGTTTGAACGAGCCGTGAAGGTCGATGACTTCGACCAGCGTCATCGCGCCGATGAGGAAGAAGACGATCTGCGCGACCTCGCTCAGCAACTCGCTGAGCTGGTGCGTGGCCACCTCCTCCGACGGGGCGAGGCCGGTGAAATACAGAAGCCACAACCCAGCGGCAACGAGCAGCGCGATGGCCCCCTTGTTGATGCGAAGGTTGTGCTCGAAAATGATCGCCCCGTAGCCAAGGACGAACACGAGGATCATCGCGGCGTGGGTCGAGGTGAAGGCGTCCATTGGGCGGTCGTCGAGGCTCTCCCGTCCTCGATTTCCGCTGCCGTCTAGCCCGGCCGCCCGGCCCGGACAAGAGGAAATGCACCCCACTGTAGGTGCGTGTGCTCCGGTTGGTCGCCGAAGGACACTCCGCGACTGAATTCAGACACCTACGGGGTCGCGCAACTTATGCGCCGCCGAGCGGTTCCGAGCGAGCACGCCGACTCGGTGACGCGTCCCCGGTGGCGATTCCGCCTCCGTCACAGGCGGACGGCTTCGATGGAGAGGGCGTCTTCGTCCGGGGTCTCTCCGCAGAAGCCAGCCCACTCGGCGCGCAGCACGATCTTGATATCGGTCACGGTCACGGTCTGAGCTTCGGCGAGTGAGGGGACCGACACCTGAACCACCTGTTGTTGGCAGCGCTCGTCCGAGGCTTCCCAGTCTCGCTGGGTGTTGAGCGAGATGCTCGTTGGCTGGGCGGTGGCCGACGCGTCGGTGATGTCGACGTAGGCGGAGGCGTACGCCTCGTTCTCGGGGTCGAGGGTCTCCAGCGTAAGCTGAACCTCTCCCTCGCTGGTGGAAGTGGTCGCGGTGAAGGTGCTGTACACGTTGAGTCCGTTGGGTGCGCCGCCCTCGAGGCATAGGGTGACGTCGAAAGCGGCGACGGGCTCGGACGCGGTCAGGACGACCTCATCGCCGAGGTCTGTCGCGGTCTCGGCGGTTCCCGGCTGACAGGCCATCACGAGCCCGAAGAGTGAACAGAGCGTGTGGAGAGGTTTTCGACCCGACATGGCAGCGTGATCTGCTGCCAAGTGTACATCTCGTGGAGTCGGCTCACCCTGGCGGGATGAAGTCTTGGCAGGCGGTATCGATCTCGGAGATGGCCTGCGTGAAGAACTCGGCGTAGTTTCCCGCACAGATTTCGCCTTCGGCGTGGTTGGTAAACCGAGAGCCAAAGTCGACGATGCGGCTGGCGTTTTCAGCACAGCTCGATCCCGGCAGGCCGACGAGGCTCAGCATCACGATGTTGGTTTCGATGTTGAACTTGTTGGTGACCAGCCGGGTGAACCACTCGTTGGGGCCCGCCGGGGTTCCGCCATCGCAGCCCAAAATCGGGATGCAGTTTTCCTCGTCTTCTTCGTCGGTGATCAGCACGACCACGAGGAGGGCGTCGTCGCGAAGGAAACCGTCGTTGCAAGCGCCCGGAGCGTTGCGCTCGGCGTCGGAGGCTGACGACACTGTCGGCATGTGCGAACGAC
>CAYGTG010000666.1:0-5057 GCA_964352485.1 uncultured Nannocystaceae bacterium
GGGGTGCGGTTGGGGGCGCAACATCCGGGGCCTTGCCGGCGCAACCGACACCCAGTGCAGCGAGGACCAGAACCCAGCGGTTGCGAGATACAAGGGCCGACATGACCTCGAGACGAGATGACTCGGAAACGGTTGCAGGCAGTCTTCGTGCGTACATCGACACCACGACACTCAACGTGCCCGCGCCCACATTGCCTCAGCTTTGACGGTCTCGATCTGCATCACACCGAGGTGCGCCGCAACCTTTTGCCGTCGCGTGCGTCTAAGAGGCGTGCCTGTACGCCGCGTTGTGTCTGCCGTGCGAGCTGGGTTGGTTCTTGCGCCAGGATCGTTTCTGTTCGCGTGTGTGCTGGGGATCGCGGCTGGCGGATGCGAGGCGGACGTGACCGGGGATAAGCCGTCTGCCACCAAGCCGGCCGGACCCGTCGCTCCACAACCACAGCCCTCACCCGATGAGGAAGAAGAGGCCGAACCCGAGCCGAGTCCGACCCCCCCGAGCGAAGCTCCGCCAAGCGAGGTGGATCTGCTGACGGTGTCAACGCTCGAGGCACGTATCGTCGCCCTGAACAAGGTCGGTTGGGTCCCGTGTGGGAGGAAGCACTCGGTCGCCGCAGTGGAGGTCGAGGTGCTCGGTGTCGGAGAGCCGCCGCCCCACATGTTTCTGTACATCTCGTGCCCGGTCGATGGCGGCCGCAACAAGCTGCTCGTCCCGGATGCGCGACTGAGCGTCGAACTCTTCGCGGGCAAACAGTCATGGCCGAAGCCACCGGTCGACGTCGGCGATCTCCCGGTCCGCTACGTCAAGGACATCGAAACCAGCTCCGTGACCGCCGAGCCCACGTAGGCCAGGTCGCCTGTCACGGGAGGACCAACAGCTGGGTTCGCATGCCCTCGCCCAGGCGACTGCGCAGGTCGAGGAGGTCATCGTTCTCGAGCGCGAGACAACCGAGGGTCCAGTCGGACGAACTCCCTCCGCCGTGGATCAAGATCGCACCCCCCATGGCGGTCTGTTGCGGGGGCACGGCCCCACGCCGGTGGGCGGCGGCGATCGCCTTCAGTTGCCTGCGCCCAATACGGCCGTCACGACGCGCAGCGACGGCGTCTCGGGTCGCCGGATAGTGAACGGCGATCGCGTTGTCGAACAGCGACCACGGCTTGTCGGAGGTCTGGTACCAGCCCTCGGGCGTCGCCCCGTCCCCTTCGACCCGCTTGTGGCCGACCGGCGAAAAACCAAGGCCGATGGCCCAGCACGCCTCCAGCACGCCGGCGTCGTACAGCATCATTCGGCGCGCGGACTTCTCGGCGACCAAGACCCGCCCTTGGTGCAGGCGGTCGGTGTCCCGGGCGGTTGCCCCTGGACCGGTGGGCAGCGCATCAACATCGGCGGTGCACCCGGTCGCCGGTCCTGGGTCGGGAACCACGCTCTTGGGTACCGGGGCGGCCAACTCGAGCGAAGCAAGCGCGAAAGGTTGGCTCGCCAGCGGTCCTGTCGGCGCGTTGGCGAGGCAGGCCTGCTCTCGGAGTCGTTCCGCGTCGGCCTCCTGCCGAGCGCGGTGGGTCGCAGCCCGTGTCGTCTGCTCCGGTGCGGTCGTTCCGCGACAGCCACAAAGCCCGCCAAGCGCGAGCGCAAGGACGAGTCCTCTCACTTCAGCACCAACGGACGACGTGGCGAAACGATCTTACAGACGCCCCCATGGGGTCTCGTCTGGCGACTCCAAATCCGCGCTGCAACCCGCGTACTCTGTGCCGGTCACCATGCTCAGCAGGCTCTTGTCACTTCGCGGCCGAATGTCGCGTGGAACCTTCGCGTCCATCCTCGGCGCGGTTCTCATCGGGTTTGTCGCGTTGCACGTGGTGGTGGATGCCCTCGCTGGGGCGCGCGCCAGCTTCGTGTTGCTGCCGGTGATGTACTGGATCGTCCTGTCGCTGTGCGTGCGGCGCTACCACGACGCGGGGTTCTCGGGGCTTCGGCTCGCGTGGGTGCTGGTCCCGGTGCTTGGCCTTGGTGCGGTGGTGCTGGAGCTCTTCTTCCGGCGGGGTACGAGCGGAGAAAACCGCTACGGGCCCAAGCCGCGCTACCACGGACTGAAGCACTATGAGGTGCCGAGTGAAGGAAGCGTCATCAATGACGTGACCCGTCTGAATCCGGTGGAGGTTGTCGCCGTGGTCACGCCCAAGACCGTGGAGGAGGTTCAGACCGCGCTGCGCCAGAGCCAAGGGCCGGTGTCCGTCGGCGGCGGCAGGTTCTCGATGGGTGGGCAGACCGCGAGCCCTGGGTCCATCCATCTCGACATGCGACAGCTGAGCCGCATCGTTCGGATCTCGGTGTCCACGCGCCGGATCACGGTGCAGGCCGGGGCGCGCTGGTGTGATGTGCAGCGGGCCATCGATCCGCTGGAGCTGTCGGTCAAGACGATGCAGACCTACGCCAACTTCACGGTCGGCGGCTCGGTCAGCGTCAACTGCCATGGGCGCTACATGGGCTTGGGACCGATCATCTTGTCGGTTCGCGCGGTGCGGATCGTGTTGGCGGGCGGGGATCTCCTCCGGTGCAGCCGCGAGGAACACCCCGAGCTGTTCTTTGGGGTGGTCGGAGGCTATGGGGCGCTGGGCGTCATCGTGGAGGTCGAGCTGGACCTCGAGGAGAACACGAGGGTTCAGCGCGGCTCGTCCATTCTGGAGTCGACCGAGTACCTGTCGTTCTTCAAGCAGAACGTCCGGACGTCGAAGGACGCGGTGTTTCACAACGCCGATCTGTACCCACCGCATTTCTCGCGACTGCGGACGGTGACCTGGACCAAGACGGACGCGTTCGTGACCAAGCCGGCGCGGCTGATGCGGGTGGAGCCGTCGCACCTGGCCTATCGGTACCTGTTCTGGGCCGTCTCCGAGACCCCCCTGGGAAAGTGGCGGCGCGAGCACCTGCACGAGCCGCTGTTCTACATGGGCTCGACGGTGCACTGGCGCAACTACGAAGCCGGCTACGACCTGGCCGAGATCGAGCCGGCCACGCGCAAGCGCAAGACCTTCGTGCTGCAGGAGTACTTCGTCCCCATCGCGCAGTTCGACGCGTTTCGGGAAGCGATGGCGGCGGTCTTCGAGCGCTACGATGTCAACGTGGTCAACGTCTCGGTGCGGCATGCGATCGCTGACGATGGCGCGTACTTGGCGTGGGCGGACACCGAGGTGTTTGCGTTCGTCGTCTACTACAAGCAGGGCGTGGACGCGGAAAGCGTCAACAAGGTCGCCATCTGGACGCGCAGGCTGATCGATGCGGCGCTCGCATGTGGCGGGCGCCACTACTTGCCGTATCAGGTGCACGCGACCACCGAGCAGTTTCACCGCTGCTACCCGCGGGCCGAAGAACTCTTCGCGCTCAAGCGCGAGCACGATCCGGCGTTCCGGTTTCGGAACCGAATCTGGGACACCTACTTCGCGCCCACGGTCGAGGACGAACCGACGCCTGCCGAGGGGGGCGCGATTGCCCGGGTCTTCAGGGACACGGTGTGGCGAGACCGCTTCTACGAGTTTCTCCGCACGGTCTACCGGATCTATCCCGAGGACGCGTTTCATCAGCTGATTCGCGAGTGCGTCGCAACCTATGAAGACGATGGACCCGACGACGAGCGGGTGTATCGGGAGCTCGTGCGGCGCCTACCCGAGATCCGCCATGCGCTCGATCCGATCCGCTACGCGCTCCCGGCATTGGCGATTCAGAAGCAGGAGATGGCACGGCAGACTCTGGAACTGCTTGGGGACAGGCGCACCGTGGATGGCTATCTGGAGATCGGATCGACCGGTCGGTATGCCAGCGCGCTGTCGGGGGCGCTGACGTTCTCGGGCCCGAAGTACTTCGTCAGCGATGTCGCGCCGACGCAGTCGCCCCCGGACATGGTGGAGCGGGGATCGATAGGGCAGCTGGGGCCGTTCTTCGACTTGGGGAACTATGAGCCGCTTCCCGCGGAGATCGGGGACGCAAGCCTGGACCTGGTGACCTGCTACATCGGGCTGCACCACGCGCCGCGGAATATGCTCGAGGCGTTTGTCGCTTCGATTCGGCGAGTGCTGCGTCCTGGAGGTGTGTTCGTGCTGCGCGACCACGATGTGTGCGATGCGGCGATGGACGACTTTGTGGCCGTGGTGCACACGATCTTTGGCGCGGGCCTGGGCGAGCCGTGGGAGGTCAACGCTGCCGAGCTCCGGTTCTTCCTGCCGGTGGACGAGACGGTCGCCTACCTCGAAGCCCGAGGGTTCCGTGCCGGTCCCGAGCGTCTGCTGCAGCCCCACGATCCGACCGACAACGTGCTGATGGCGTTCACCAAGGAGGCGGACGCGTGAGCCGGGCTGCCTATGTTGGATGTGCGGTTGTGGTCGCACTCGCGAGCGCCGCGTCGTGGCCTGCCGCACCCGAGCCCGCGGCGCCCGAGAGTCCACTGCGCACGCCGGACCAGACGTTTCTGACCTATCCAGAGTGGTTCCTGGTCTTCAGCCCCGACGAGTACGCCACCTATCTCGAGGACCGACCGCCCAGTGCGTTCCCGTACGGCGGCCATCTTGGGCAGCTGTGGTCCTCGTACGCCGCCGTCTCGGACACGGTGTCGGGTCGCTTTCCCTTCAACGGGGGCTATCACGCGATGATCGTCGTGATCGCGGGCAGCACGACGGTGGAGTACGGGGTCAAGGGGGCCTATGAGCGAACCGTCGGACGCACCGCAGAACTGTTCGCTGGAGACGTTCGCACCGCGGAGGACGAGCTCGCCGCCGACGTTGCCCGCGAGTACGTCGACTTCATCGAGGTGACCCCTTGGTACGCGTTCGACTTCGACGACCGGCTTCGCCGCCTGTGGAGTGCGCCGCCGAAGCTGGATGGGATGGCGACGGTACGGAGTCTCGAGCGTCGCTACGCGCTGAGCACCGAGTACGCGCTCAAGGCTGTGTATGCGCGAGTCATCGCTGCAGGTACCGCGGCCAGCTACGAGGCGGCGTCGCCGAACACCCAGGTCACGTTCGATGCCTCGTGCGATGCCGAGGGGGTCCAAGGGCTCGAGGTGTTGGGC
>CAYGTG010000667.1:0-5045 GCA_964352485.1 uncultured Nannocystaceae bacterium
CTGCGCATCGAGTCGATTCAAGCCACGCTTTCGGCGGCCGCCGAGCGGTCGTTTGACGTCATCCTGCTCGACGTGACCGACCCCGTGCTCGCCGGTCCCTCGGTCGAGCTGTTCACCGCGCGTTTCTTTTCCGAGCTCGCGCGGGTCTTGGACGACGAGGGGGTGGTGGTGCTGCAATCGGGCGCGTTCGATCTCGCCGACCCCTCGCTGCTGCGAAGCGTCTGCGCGACGCTGGGCACCGCCTTCGCCTGGGTGCAGCCGATGCTGCTGCACGTCCCCTCGTTCCACGGCGGCTGGAGCACCACGATGGCCGCAAAGCGCCGTCCACAGGCGGGCGCTGCCGCGGTGGACGCCCGCATCGAGGCGCTGGAGGGGTTGCGGATGTACGACCCCACGGTTCACCGCGGGTTGATGCACCTGCCTCGATTCGCGGCACAGGCTCTCGAACCGCCCGGTGCGGTGATCACCGGGGAGGGCGACGCCCGGCTGATCACGTTCGGACTCGACCGCTGATATCGTCGCCACCGTGGAAGATGCGCCGCGAGGTCAAGCCTGGCTCGGGCTCGCCGGGGTCGTGGCCCTGGCAAGCCTCGCGGGCCTCACCGCGTGGCTGGCTCCGGACTGGCTGCTGGAGGTGTGCGCCAAGGAGGGCGCGGCCGAAGCCTCGGGGCAGACGCTTTTGCTGGTGGCTACGGCCGGCTGGGCCCTGCTGCGCACCCGCCTCGGGGGCGGCGCGGGTTGGGTTGCGCTGGCGTGTGCCGTGATCTTGGCCGAAGAGCTGGACTGGGGCGCGCAGCTCGGATTCACGGCCCTGGTCGAGCGGGTGGGGATCCCGAATCTTCACAACGGGCTTGGGGGCGCGAGCTATCTGCTGTTCGCGGCGCCTTGGGTCCTGCTGTACGGCGCCGCCCTGCGTAGGGTCGAGGCGCCGGCGTGGGTCCCCCCTCGACTCGACGGCGTGGCGTTCGGGCTGGTGGCGATCACCGCGGCGCTTTCCCTGCTGCAGCCCCCCGCCTGGGAGCGGGCGCTGGACGAACTCTCCGAGCTGATGCTCTACGCCCTGTTGGCGGTCGGTGGGACTCGCTCAGCTCGCCTGTAGCTCGAAGGCGACCAAGCAGCGGGCCCCTCGGGCGCCCTCGCCGGTGCGGTAGACCGGGCGGAGGTTGGTCTTTCGCTGCGCCAGCGCCCCGGCGAGCATCGAAACCTCGGCGGAGTCGAGCTTCTGTGCTGGGCAAGTGGACCCTCCCCAGAAGTACACGTCGCGTCGGCCATCGGACGTCCGAATGCCGAGGCTGCCGTGAAAGGAAGCGTACTTGTCCGAGCCTTGGGTGTTGATGGTTAGGCTGACGATGCGGCCGGCCTTGCCGTCTTCGTCGGCCAGGGCGGACTGAACGGGCAGCAAGGAGGTGGCGACGAGGGCGGCCACGGCGGCGATGGAAGGCACGGAGCGGAGCATGGGGTTCCTGGGGGACAGCGCAGCCACAGACGAGGCGCCTGGGCACCAGATTCAGTGGATGACGCCATCCAAGCCTGCACCAATCCCGAGTGCGGGTGTCGCGCGAGGACGGACTGGGGACAGGGCTGGCCTCCGTTTTCTTTGGGTCACGCCTGGGCGTTGCTAGCCTTTGTAAGGACATGGTTTGCGCGTCGATCCGTACTGTCACGTTTGCACTCGGTCTGGCCCTCGCGGGGACCGGCTGTTCGCACGCGTCGACAAAAAGTGGGCCGGCGACCGCCGAGCCAGCCGATCCCTCGGCAGAGCTTCGGCGCGATAACGCCGCGCTTCGTCGCCGCGTTCAGATGCTGGAGGATCGGATGCTTCGGGTCGAGCGGGGCGCCTTGCCGCCCGCGGCCCCTGTGCAGGAGTCCGAGCCGCCGCGAGCCTACAAGGTCCAACCCGAGACCGCAGGTTCGGGGCCGGTCGCCGCCGAGTCCGAGCCGGCGGACGCCGGATACACGCTGGGGGAGCTGCAGCCCCGCGAGTATCAGGACGAAGCGTTGTGGGACGACCCGTCGGGGCTCGCCGTCACCGCGGAGCCCGATCAGCAGCCGGCTGCAGCATCGGGGACGAGCTACAGACTGGTCGGCGACGAGTTGGTTCAGATGACCCAGCCAGGTCGGGCCAAGGTCGCCGACAAGCCGATGCGCGGTCGCAAGGGGCGTTCGGCCAAGGCCCGGTATACCCGGGCGCTCGCGCTGCTTCGCGAAGGTCAGCACGATCAAGCCGCCGAAGCGTTCGCCGACTTCGTCGCAACGTTCCCCAAGTCCGACCTCGCTGACAACGCAATGTACTGGAGGGGGGAGGCGTACTACGATCAGGGACACTACGCCGATGCCCTGGCCACGTTCACCGCGGTCATCGAACTGTACGCTGGCGGAAACAAGGCGTCCGACGCCCTGCTCAAGGTCGGCCTCTGTTACGGAAAACTGGGCGACGCGGACAATGCTCGCGACGTACTCAATCGCCTCATCGAGGCCTACCCCGGAGCGTCGGCCAGCGACGTTGCACGCGTGAAGCTCGCGGAGCTTTCGTCCTGAATCGGAGCGCAGCCATGAACTTCTCGCCTCGTACCACCTTCGTGTTCACGCTCAGCGGCGGCTTGCTGCTCCTGGGTCCTTCGTCGGCTGCCGCGTGGCAGCCTTCGGGCCCACCCGCCTCGACCGGAGAGGTGCCAGCGGCTCCGCCGGTGTCTCCGGCGGTCCGGGCGGCGTTGGGCACTCCGTCTCCAGGGGCCGAGTTTACCCCGGACACCAGCGCGAACCCGGGCTCGCGCGGCCGCAAGTCATCGGGTGCGTCCGAGGGCGGCGCGTTCGGCTCCACGGCGACGACCGTGGCCCCGGACGGAAGCCTCATCAGCGGCCTGCAGATCTACGATCCCAACCTCGCGCCCAACGAGCCCGGCTACACCGACGACGCGCCCGACTATCACATCGTCCAGCGCGGTGACACGCTGTGGGATATCTCGGGCTACTATCTCGTCGACCCATACTTGTGGCCCAAGCTCTGGTCGTGGAACGAGCACGTCACCAACGCCCACTGGATCTTCCCCGGCGACCGCATTCGGCTGTACGACCCGATCCAGGGGCGTCGCCGCGACGATGGCCCGAGCATCGAATACAAGCGAACCCAGCTCCCACGGGGGCGCGGCGAGGGCACATACCTGCTCAACCAGGTGGCGTTTGTGGATGCATCGGATTTTGAGACCTCGATGAAGGTCAGCGGTGGCGGCGATGCCAAGGTCATGATGTCCACGCTGGACACCGTGTACATGAGCTACGACAACGGCAACCCGCCGATTCCTGGGGAGCGCCTCGTGGTCTACTCGCCGACGCGCGAGGTTCGGGACCCCGAGGGCAAGAAAATCCTGGGGTACATCGTTCAGCTGATGGGCGAGGTCGAGGTCGATAGCGTGGCCCGAAAAGCCGCCGAGGGAACGATCACCAAGGCGATCAACCCCGTCGAGCGTGGCTACCGGGTCGGGCCCCTGCGCCGCGTCTACCGGAGGATCGAGACCAAGGAGGCGACCGCCTCGGCGACCGGCGTGATCGCTGCGTCGCTGACGGGGACCGGTCCGACCAACATCAAGATGAAGAAGACGCGGAAGTCTCGCCCGTTGGAGACGCTCGCGGGCGATCAGCAGTTCGTGATCGTCAACCTCGGGGCTTCCAGCGGCGTCGAGGTGGGCAACGTCCTGCGGGTGATTCGAAAGGGCGACGAGTACACGGACAAGCGCGTGTTCAACATCCCCTACGAGGAAGGCTGGCCGCGCCGCGTGACGGGGGCGCTTCTGGTCGTCGAGGTCCAGGAGAACATGTCGTTGGCCGCCGTCGTGTATTCGCGTCGCGAACTCGAGCAGGGCGATCACGTCGAGCTCCAGGGGCCCGAACTCCAAGGCGGCGACGCGTCCAAGCCAGGCGAGGCATCCGATGCCGCGGGATCCAAGGCCGAGGCGCGGGCGAACGCGCAGAGCGAGGGCAACAGCGCCGAGGCCGAGACCGGCTTCAAGTTCGGAAAGTAGGCGTTCCTTCGGGGCTGAGCAGGAGCTGCCGGAGTGCGGCCGCAGCTGGCGGCAGGCGAAACTCGCCCAAGTGCACCAGCGACAGCGGTCGTCTCACCGGCGTGCCGCGATGGGGGATTCGCACCAGCAGCCCCTGGGCAAGGTCGCGCTGCACCGCATGACGGCTGACCAGCGCGATGCCGATGCCGGCGCGGACGTTGCCTTTGACCGCGGCGATCGAACCGAGCTCCATGACCACATCGGCGTCGGGAAACAGCCCATCGAGAAGGACACGCGAGGTGCTTCGCCGACCAAACGTCACGAACGGGGCCTGGGCCACGTCGCGGGGCAGGGCAAAGCCCGGCGCTCGTACCAAGATCAGCTCGTCGGTGTACCAAGCCTCTCCATCTGGCGACGTGGTGACCGCGATGTCGATGTCTCCGGCGTGCAGGTTCTCCAGCGCTTCGTCGGCAGAGGCTTCCCGCAGGAGAAACCGGATGCCGGGATGCTCGTTGCGGTAGTGCGACAAGATCGAGGGCAGCAGGTATGTGCACGCGGTCGCGCCGGCGGCCAGGCGCACCTCGCCATCCCGCAATCCCTCGATCTCTGCGACGGCCCGTGTTCCCGCTTCGACCGCTGCCAGGGCGGCGCGCGCGTGGGGCAGCAACGCACCACCGGCCGCGGTCACGCTTGCGCCGCGGCGCCCGCGATCGAGAATCCGGGCACCCATGGTTCCCTCCAGTCGGGTGACGGCGGCGGAGAGGGCCGGCTGGGTCAGGTGCAGGCGCTGGGCCGCGCGGCGGTAGGTGCCCGCTTCTACGATTGCGACGAAGTACCGGAGCTCATCAAGCATAAGCGGCGTTTATCGTATTGGAAAAATGATTCGATTGGCGCGCCCCCGGTCCAGGGCGCATAACCGGCCCGTGGAGATGGTCTCCCTCGATGCGACCCTGGTCGCGACCGTTCTGGGCGCTCTCGCCGGCGTTCTGACGTCTGCGGCCGGCTTTGGCGGCGGGTTGGTGGTGACGCTGGGGCTCTCGCTGCTGC
>CAYGTG010000668.1:0-4491 GCA_964352485.1 uncultured Nannocystaceae bacterium
TCCTCGTGCGGCTCCGGCTCCTCAGCGCCCGTCAGACTGGCTGGTTGTTCAGCGTTGCGGCGCTTCTCGCCGGGCTGAGCCTTGGGGCTGCGGCCTCGGCTCGGCCGGCAACCTCGCGGAACAACTACTACAGCTATACGGACGACGCCGGAACGCTGCACGTGACCAACGTCCCCAGCCGAAGCCGCGGCTCTTGGACGCTTTGGAAGAGCCTGGAAGGGGGGCCTGAGTCTCGCGCATCGCACGGCCGTCAGGCGCCCTCGGACGTGGGGCGTTCGAGCACGGTGCAGCTCGGTTCAGAGCGCTTCCATCGCTACGACACGTTCATTCGAGGCGCGGCATCGCGGTATCAGCTGCCCGAGTCGCTGATTCGGGCCGTGGTCCACACCGAGAGCAACTATCATCCGCGCGCCACCTCGCGCGCCGGCGCATCGGGCTTGATGCAGCTGATGCCGAAGACGGCGCGGGCGCTCGGCGTGGGCGACTCGTACGACCCCAAGCAGAATATCTTCGGGGGATCTCGTTATCTGCGGTTGCTGGCCAACCGCTACAACGGTGACATGGTGCTGGTGCTCGCGGCGTACAACGCAGGCGCCGGCAACGTGCAGAAGTACGGGGGCGTGCCGCCGTTTGCGGAGACTCGCGCGTACGTGCGCGCGGTGCTTCGTCGATTCTACGCCTACGAGCGGCAGGCCCAGCTCGGCGCGGGCACGCAGCGCCGGGGTGCGGCGCGGAACATCGTGCCGTAGGGTCGCCCAGGCGAGGATCCTCGCGAAGCCGGTCTGCTCCTGGCTGGTATGGTGCGGCGCACGATGTGGGCACAGCAACAGCAGCGCGGGGGTGGCTCCGGAGAGATCCCTGGCGTGACCGCGTTTGCGTTCGCCCGTCTGCTCAACCCGAAGCCCGACGCCGCGTCCCTTTCCCTGACGAACGACGGCCACTTGATGGTGACGGTCTCGGGCGAGGTGATGTCGCGGACCGACGACCTGCTGCTGTGCTCGGAGAATCTCGATGCGCGCCCGCTCAACCGGCGCATGCAGGGCCGCGCGGTTCCGGAGGTCTTCCAGCGGCTGGTCTCGCTCGAGGGGCAGGGGCACATGGTGCTCTCCCGCGGTGAGGAGCGCTTCTATCCGCTCCTTCTGCAGCGCGACCTCTGTTTTTTCGTCGAGAGCTACATCTGGGCGCTTGAGTCCACGTTGATGTGGGACGTGGGGCGTCTGCCGGGCACCCGTCTACACAACCCGATGCCCCTGGTGCGGGTCGCCGGCGAGGGAGCCGTGGCACTGCGTGTTCATGGTGAGCTGGTGGCGGTCAAGATCGCCCCGCGACGGCCTTATCGCGTGCGAACCAAAGGGTTCATCGGTTGGGTCGGCAACGTCGTCCCACGGGTCGACCTCGGTCGAGACCCCGAGTTCTTGGTCTGCGAAGGCGAGGGGGCGGTCTTGGTCAGCCTCCCTGGGAGTCACCCCAACCCGTGAGCGCGTACGAGAGCCTCAAGCGGGAGATGTTGAATCTCCCAAACATGATCACGCTGGGCCGGCTGTTCTTGATCCCGCCGGTCATCTGGCTGATCGATCCCACCGACCCGGTTCGAAATCTGTACGCGAGCCTGATCTTCGCCGCCGCATCTCTGCTCGACATCCTCGATGGGTACCTCGCGCGCAAGCAGGGGTTGGTCACGGTGTTCGGCAAGTTCGTGGATCCGCTCGCCGACAAATTGATGGCCATGTCGGCCATGATCTATCTCGTCGTGGTCAACCTGCTGCCCGCGTGGCTCGTTGTCTTGATGCTGGGGCGCGACCTGTACATCAACGGGATTCGGCAGATCGCGGCCGAGCGTGGCATCGTCATCGCGGCCGGAGAGGGCGGGAAGATGAAGACCGTCTTCCAGCTCGTTGGCATCTGCTGCGTGCTCGTTCGCTACCCCTACCGCTTGCCGTTCTTCGACGCTCGGTTCGACTTTCACGCCGTGGGGATGCTGTTTCTCTACCTGGCGCTTGCACTCTCGCTGCTCTCGGCGGTGACGTACACCGGTGCGTTCCGAGACGGCCTGCGCGCGAACGCGGACTGAGCTGGTCGTGCGCACCCCTGAGGACTGGGGCCGGCACGTGCTGGCCTGTGCGAGCGTCGGAGCGTACCCGCAGCTGTCGTGGCTCGACGGGGGCCCGCGGGGGCGAAGCTTCGTCGGCCTCTCGCCGGCCGAAGAGGTTCGCAGCGACGATCTCGCGGTTGTGTCCGATCTTCGTCCCGGCTACTGGCTGGGTTGGCTGACGTACGAGGCCGGCGTTGACGCTGCCTTGGGCCGAGCACCGCGGCCTCGCGCCTTGCCTGGCGTTTGCCTGCGGCGCTTCGACGGCTTGTTGGCGTGGGGACCTGACGGCGGCGAGCGCCTCGGGGACCCTGTGGCGGCCTCGAAAATCGCCCTGCAGCTCGAGTCGGCACCGCCGTGGTCCCTTGGGCCGTGGCCCTTGGAGCGGCTGCGGTCGTGTGTGGATTCGGCCGAGTATCGCCGCCGGATCGAGGTCGTGCTCGAGGAGATCCGAGCCGGAAACACCTACCAGGTCAATCTCTCGCAGCCGTTTCGAGCCGCGTTCACCGACGCCGCGCGGGGCCAGCCGTGGTCATGCGCAGTTGCGTCGCTGTACCACCACCTTCGGTCCGACACGCCGGCGCCGCTGGGCGGGCTGCTCTTCGACGGCAACCGGGCGCTGGTGTCGAACGCCCCCGAGACGCTGGTGCATTGGGAAGGGGGCCGCGTGACGTCGAGTCCGATCAAGGGGACGCGTCCTCGTGGCGCCACACCGCGCGAAGATCAGGCGAACGTCGATGCGCTGTTGGCCAGTCACAAGGATGCGGCCGAACACGTGATGATCGTCGACCTGGTCCGCAACGACCTGGGCCGGATCGCGGCGCCAGGCTCCGTGGTCGCTTCGGGGAGGCCGAAGCTGGTCACGCTGCCCACGGTGCATCACCTGGTCACGGACGTGCACGCACGGCTCGCGGACGGGCTGGGACTGGGTGAACTGCTCGCCGCGCTGTTCCCCGGCGGCTCCATTACCGGCGCCCCGAAGATCGCCACGCTTGGCATCATCGAGCGGCTGGAGACCGCCCCACGGGGCCTGTACTGCGGCGGCCTCGTGCTCATCACGCCCGAGCGCGTCAGCATCAACATCGCCATCCGCAGCGGCCTGTGTGACCAAGATGGTCTCACCGTGCACGGCGGCGGCGGCATCGTGCTCGACAGCGACCCCGAGGGCGAACGGCTGGAGTCGGTCGCCAAGGTGCGCGCGTTTGATCGCGACGTCTAGCTCGCGATCGGTACCTTCGATCTCTCCGGCTGCGCATCCCTTCGGGACGCTTCGCGCTCTTGCTCCGAACCCCTCCGAACCCCGGAGCCCGTAACGGACTTCAGCTCTGCGGTGCTAGGCCTTTGTGCCGGCGGGCACGGAGTCGGGCCCATCGCCGTCGTCGGCGACCTTGGTATCTTCATCGTCCGGCACGTTCTCCTCGTCCTGCGCGTTCTGCTTGTCGGCGTCCTCGTCGGTCTTCTTGCCGTCGAGTGCGTCGCCGTGGCGGGTGAGGAAGATGAACAGCAGGCCTACGCCCACCACCAACGCAACGTCGGCGATGTTGAACGTGGGCCAGACCTTGTCCGGCCAGTAGTGGACCTTGATGAAGTCGACGACGCCGTAGTGCATCTCGCCGCGGAGCTCGAGTTGCCTGACCAAGCGGTCGTGCAGGTTGCCCAGGGCGCCGCCGGCGACGAGCGCCACCGCTATGAATGCGGTTCGGAACTTCGTGGGCATCGTCCACGCGAGCCGAGCCATGTAGATGAGCGCGAGGATCGTGACCCCGATGAACACCATGCGGGCGTACGAGGCGTCTCGGAGGAAGCTGAACGCGGCACCGGTGTTGAACCCGAACTCGAACTCGAACCAGTCCTTGATGATCTCTTTCTTGACCGGAGGGTTTCGAAGGTTCTCCCACGCCCAGGCCTTGGACCACAGGTCCAGGCCGAGCGTGATCGCCATGACGACGACAGTCTCGATGAGGCGTTGCTTTCGAGAGGGGGTGGCCGCGCTGGGGGATGAGGCGTCGGTCATGGCGGTGCGGGAGCATAGCGCACCGCTTCGGCGGACGCAGAAGCTCGTTTTACGCTTCGATTTCGGGTGGTTGGCGCGTTTTCCAGAGTCCCCACGCGCCTAGCGCGATCATTCCAAGGGCGGTGACTTGGGAGATCGAAAGCAGCAGGGGATGCTGGGGTGGAAGCGACAGCGCCCGACAAAGCGAAGGCGCCGTGAACTCGAACAGGAAGCCGCGCGACGCGTCTCCCCGAAACACTTCGACCATCGCTCGAAGGACGCCGTAGCCCACGGCATAGCGGCTGGCCATTCTCCAGGGACGCTCGACGCCGCGGTGAACCCGAATCGCCCAGGTCATGCCCAGCAAGGCGAGCAGACCGAACGCTTCGTAGAGCTGGGTCGGGTGCAG
>CAYGTG010000668.1:4501-5045 GCA_964352485.1 uncultured Nannocystaceae bacterium
TGCTCGAGCAGGCGCCGCCGGTGAGGACGACGAGCGAGTCGGGACCAAACCGCAGCCCGCGACCCCCGGTGTGCACGCCGCCCCAGCAGCAGCCGGCAAGAAAACAGCCGAAGCGGCCCGCTGCGTGACCCAGCGGCACCCAGGTCAGTCCCATGTCCCAGACCGAGCCCACGCGCAGGCCGTAGCGGCGGGCAACCCAGACCCAGCCGGCGGCGACGGCGAGCAGGCTGCCAAAGAACACGAAGCCGGTGCTGTCGATCGCGAACAGCTTGCTCGGGTCGTCCCCATAGACACCCGGGACGGTCAAGACGTGCAGCAGGCGTCCACCGAAGAAGGCGCCCACGACGATGACCAGCCACAGGTCGACGAGGAACGACAGCCGGCGCTCTTGGGGGATGCCTCGCTGGCGCGCGTCCCAAACCGTCAAGGGAACGCACAAGAGTATTTCTATCATGATCAGCGTGACGTAGTCATTGACTTGTTTGCTCCTCGGCAGCGTCAGCAGGTGCGGGTGCATCAGCGGGACTCCGCCCGCAGTCGGGTT
>CAYGTG010000669.1:0-5041 GCA_964352485.1 uncultured Nannocystaceae bacterium
GCTCTTGACCGCAACGATCTTGGTCGGGTGCGCGGACTCGAGCGCGCAGGACGTGGCCGGAGAATCCTCCGCCGCCGACGGTAAGGCCGACGACGCCGAGTCCGGGCTGGCCTTTGACTACCCCTACGGCCCTGCCCGGCTCACCGCCGAAACGTTCGAAGGCGCCTCCACAGCGAAGGTCGACGATGGTGTCGTGCAGGTTTTCGCGCAGCGGGTGCTCGTGGATGTCCCCGCCGGGACCGAGGCGGTCTACCTCCGCGCCGAGAGTCTCTCCATGAGTCGGCACGACCTGTTTGTGGACCCCGTGACCATGACGATCGAAGTGCGCGACGGGCTCGGCCCGTGGACGAAGCTGACGAGCTTCGACGACGGGGTACAGCGTCAAGGGTTTCCGAGCCTCACGTTGGACAACGAAGAGCGGCTCGTTTCTTGGGCTGACGACGAAGCGGGCATCGATGGCGTGTTCGAGCTTGACGCGCCCGTCACCGAGATCTCGATCACAGTCGCGCCCGCGGCCGCATTCGAAGCGGAGCCCGAGGACGCCGACGCCGTCTACCGTCTCCATGTCGGATGCGACGAGGGACTCTGCCTCGCGCCATCGCAGCGCCTGCACGACTTTCCGGCACGCATTCCCCTCGCCTCGTCCTCTCACTTCCCGAAGTCCGGGCTCGCGCACCTCGCCGCTCCAGAGACCGGCGCGCCCGCGATGTATCTGAGCAGCCTCGGCGACGGCACGCTCACGCGCCTCGACGCCAGCGCCGAAGGTAGCGTTCGCGAGTCGGTGATCTTCGAAGGCGAACCCGACACGTCCACGATCGGTCTCGACCTCAACAACGGAACCGACACGCTGTGGGTTTGCGCGGTGGACAACACGCGCGATGAGCTCCCGGGGGCGCTGTGGTCGATCGATCTTCGAACCGGCGAACGCACCGGCGTCTTCGACCTGGCCGAGGCCGCGCCCGAGGCAAACTGCAATGAGGTCGTCGTCTCCGATGCGGGCACCGTCTACGCATCGGACCGCCAGAACGGCCGGGTCTATCGAATCGAACCTGGGCACACGAAGGCCAGCCTGTTCACGGATTCCGACCTCCTGCAGCGCGGCTGGGGGCCGACCACCGTGGGCCTCAACGGTATCCAGCTCAGCCCTGACCAGTCGCGGCTCTTCGTGGTGCACTACAACCCCTCTGTGCTCTACACCGTCCCGGTCGACGCCGAAGACCCCAACGAGGCGCTGCGAGAGGTCGAACTCAGCGGCACCTCGGGATCCTTCAACCGCACGACCATCATCCCGGACGGCCCGGCCTCGCTCGGCTGGATCGACGGAGCGCTCCTCGCGGTTTATCCCGATGCCCTGATCCGGATCGTGCCGCAAGACGCCGAGTGGGAGCGGGCGTGGTTCGAGCGCGTCGCACTCGATGCGCCCGAGCTCGGCCTCGAGGACCACTGGATGACCGGCCAGATTCAGCTGGGAGACGCGCTGTACCTCACCAACGGTCAGACCGGCGCCTACCTGCTCGGCCGCGACCCTGTGCCGTTCTTCCTGCAGCGCGTCGACTGGACGATCTTCGATCGCGGCTAGCGGCCGCTCGCAAGGACCAGCGAGAAGGCGTGACGAGGCTATGAGACGGGCTCGAGAGACCGGTCCGCCGATGCGCACGCGTTGACCGGCGCTGTCCGCCCACAAACCGCAGGTCCGGCGACTGGCGGCCAAGCGTCGCGTGAGCGGGCCCCCACTCGGCGCCGCGCCGATTTCTGGTGCGCCCCTGATATCCTCGGCCGAACCCGCCGTGCCCCAACCGACCGACGAAGAGCTGATCGCAATCTGGGCCCCTCAGCCCGCCCCGCTGCTGCCGCTGCTGCACGCGTTTCACGACCGCGATGGATACCTCTCGGACGAGGCGCTCCGGGCCGTTTCGGACGGCTTGAAGGTCCCGCTCGCCGACCTGTTTGGCACGGTGACCTTTTATCATCACTTCTCACGAACACCCGGCGGCCTGGCTGCGCCACGGGTCTGCGACGGCCCGGTGTGCCGCATGCGGGGCTACGACGGATTGCACGCCTCGCTCACCGACGCCACGCCCATGCCGTGCGCCGGACGGTGCGACGGACCCATTCCGGTGCTCACCGGACACACCGTGCGGGTCGGGACCGACGCCGCGACGCTCGAGGAGACACCCACGCCGCTGCCGCCGGCCTACCCCGGAGCCGGTACCGAGTGCGTGTTCGCAGAGATTCGCGAGCCCGGGCGCGCAACGCTCGAGGGCTACCGGCGGACCGGAGGATATGCGGCGCTGGATGCCGCCCGTGCGGACGCGTCCAAGGTCCTCGACGTGCTCGAAGCCAGCGGCCTTGCTGGACGGGGCGGCGCCGGCTTCCCCACGGCTCGAAAGTGGCGAGCCGTCGCCGACGCCGACCCCCGCGGTGGCCACAAGACCATCGTGTGCAACGCCGACGAGGGCGAGCCGGGCTGCTTCAAAGATCGCGCCTTGATGGACCACGACCCGCATGCGCTCGTCGAGGGCATGGCGATCGCGGCGCTGGCCACCGGAGCGAGCGTCGGGTTCATCTACCTGCGCTACGAGTACCCGCAGACGGTCCCGATTCTCGAGCGGGCGATCGCCGGTGCCAAGGCTGCAGGACTCCTGGACGGCTTCGACCTCATGATCCGCCGCGGCGCGGGAGCGTACGTGTGCGGCGAGGAGACCTCCTTGCTCAACTCGCTGGAGGGCAAGCACCCCTTCCCACGCAACCGACCGCCCTACCCCGTCACCCACGGGTTCAACGACCGGCCGACCGTCGTCAACAACGTCGAGACGCTGTGTGCCGTCGCGCCGATCCTGAACCACGGCGCGGATTGGTACCAAGGCCTCGGACATGGCGAGCACGCCGGCACCAAGGTCATCAGCCTCTCCGGTGACATCGCCCGCCCAGGCAACTACGAGGTGCCCATTGGGCTGCCGCTGATGGACCTCATCAACGAATGGGCCGGCGGCCCAATGCCTGGGCGCACCGTGCAGGCTGCCACCATGGCCGGCCTTTCGGGGGGCTTCGTCGCAGGCGAGGACCTCAGCGTCACGCTCGACGAGCCTGCGCTACGGGCCAAAGGTTCCTTCCTCGGCGCCGGCGGCATCATGGTGTTCGACGACACCCGCGACATGGTCGACGTCAGTCGCCAGGCGATGGAGTTCTTCGCCCACGAGTCGTGCGGCAAGTGTTTCCCCTGCCGCATCGGCACCCAGCGACTGTCCGAGCGTCTCGGCGACGCGGGCCCACGATCGCTCTCCGTTTGGAACGAAGAGGTCGCCGACATCAGCAACACCATGAAGGCCACCAGCGCCTGCGGGCTTGGCGTGGCGGCCCCGCTTATCACCGACAGCCTCGTGCGCTACTTCCCCGAGCGCGTCCAGCAACACGTGGAGAAGACCCGAGCATGAACGAATCATCCACCGACATGTCCGCCGACTTGCCGACGATCGAGCTCGATGGCCAGAGCGTCACCTTCACGCCCGGCGAGACCATCTAAGAGGTCTCCGTGCGGCACCAAAGCAACATCCCGACGCTGTGCTACGACGACCGGCTGGAGCCGTTCGGCGGCTGCCGACTGTGCGTGGTCGAGGTCGAGGGCTACCGCAGCCCGGTCGCGTCCTGCACCACGGTCGCGATGGCCGGCATGCAGATCCGAACCGCAACGAAGAGCATCGAGAAGCATCGCAAGACGTTGATCGAGCTGCTCACCTCCGAGAACCCGCAGGCCACCATCGATCCGCTCAGCGGCGCGGCGTCGCAAGAGCTCGTCACCCTGAAGAAGCGCTACGGCGCGACCGGGGAGCGCTTCGTGGGCAAGACCTCCGGCACCTCGCGTCCGGACGACAACAACCCGTTCATCGCCCGCGACTACGACCAGTGCATCTCCTGCTACCGCTGCGTCCGCGTGTGCGAGGAGCAAGAAGGCGACTACGCCATCAGCGTGATGAACCGCGGGTTCTCCACGCAGATCACCACCGAGTTCGGCAACAAGCTCGACGACTCGGACTGCACCTTCTGCGGGCAGTGCGTGCAGACCTGCCCCACCGGAGCGCTCGCAGACCGCAAGGCGCTGCGGGCCAAGGCCCTGCCCGAGCCCATCGAAGCGACGCGCTCGGTGTGCCCCTACTGCGGCGTGGGTTGTTCGGTCGACCTGCTGAGCAAGGGCGACAAACTCGTCGGCATTCGGCCCGCCCGAGACGGCGGCGCCAATGAGGGCGCGCTGTGTGTCAAAGGCCAGTTCGCCTTCGACTTCGTCCAGCACGATGACCGGCTCAAGTACCCGATGGTCCGCGAGGACGGGAAGCTTCGCCGGGCCAGCTGGGACGAGGCGCTCGACCGCGCCGCCAATGGCCTGGCCAAGGCAGCATCAGAACACGGCCGACACAGCGTCTACGCGATCGCCTCGGGTCGGGCGCCCCACGAGTCAACCTACACCTTGCAGAAGTTGATTCGCGCCGCATACGGGACCAACTACATAGACAACTGTTCCAGAGCCTGACACGCCCCCACGGTCGCCGGTCTGGCGGCCACAATCGGACGCGGTGCAATGACGAACCCGCTGCGGGACATGGAAGAGCCCGACGTGATCTTCTGCATCGGCACCAACATGACCGAGTGTCACCCGGTCGCGGCCACCCGGATCAAGAAGGCGCATCGCAAGGGCGCCATCATGATCGTGGCCGACCCTCGGAAGATCCCGCTCACGAAGCGGGCCGATATGCACCTGCAGCTCAAGGTGGGCACCGACGTCGCCTTGCTGCTGGGCATGGCGCACGTCATCGCGCGCGAAGGTCTGGTCGACGAGGCGTTCATGCAGGACCGGACCCTGGACGGCGCCGCCTTCCTCGAGCACGTCAAGGCGTACCCGCCCGCGTGGGCCGAGAGCATCTGCGGCGTTCCGGCGGCGGACATCGAACGTGCCGCGCTGGCGTACGCGCGCGGCAAGAAGGGCGCGATCTTCTACACGCTCGGCATCACCGAACACGTCTGCGGCGTCGACAACGTGCAGAGCCTG
>CAYGTG010000670.1:0-5035 GCA_964352485.1 uncultured Nannocystaceae bacterium
GCGTCGCGCCCCGCTTCGTGCCCGAGAGCATTGGCACCTACCAGCCCGAGGCTGAGCTCGACGACGGAACCACGGGTGTTTTCGTCGAAATCGAGCGCCAGGCGATTGCCAACAAGCCCGTCGGGGTGCTGCTGCTTTCGGAGTCGGCCCGCATGCCGTCGGCGGTCATCAGGAAGTTTGCTCTGACGCTATCCGCAATCCATGTCACATTGGAAACGTGAGGCTACGAATCGCGACACTCGTAGTCTCGTTCGTGGCCTGGATCGGGTGTCCGCGGGCCGTTCAAGCCAGCGAGCCGCCCGCGGCCGAAAGCCCACCCGCGTCGGCGCGAGGGTCAGCGAGTCGGTCAACTTCGAGCGGCGAGTCGGGCGCCGTCTTTCAGACGCTCCCCAACCCGGCGCCCTTCGGCCCGTCGCGCCGAGGCGAATGGCGCATCGACGCCAACGTGCCCCAGACGCCACGGGTTTGGGAGCACGTTCACAGTCGTGCTGAGCCGCCGCCTGTAGCCAAGACACCGTATCGTCGCTACGGGGCACACCCCTACGAGGAGGGCGCCGGGGGCTTCGTATTGCGCGGATCGGCCGGCACGGACGAACGCCTACCCGGACGCCTGCACACTGGGCAGCTCGCGGTCGAGGGTGGGCAGTCCGGGCCTGCGCAAGGGCGTGCGAGGCTCGCCTTGCGGATCGCATTCTGGCGGCTGGGGTTTGACGCGAGCTTTGCCTCTCACTTCACCGGTTCTGGCAGCCAGCAAAGGCCCCTGCGCACCGCGCTGGTGACGGGAAGCACCAACGGCGTGATCGCGCCGGTGCTGCACCCAAAGCTGATGTGGTGGATTGGGGGAGGAGTCAATTACGCAACGCAGCCATCCGGGGTGCGCGTTGGGCCAAACCTGACTTCAACGATCGATCTGTTTCTCCGGCGACCCCTGGTCATGTCGGCGCGCGGTGATGTGGGGGTCATCGACGGCAAGCCCACGGCGGCCGGGCGCGGGAGCATCGGCTTCATGCTGAAGAACTTCGAGCTCTACGCCGGCTACGAAGCGAGACGACTCGGCGACCTCATCTTGCAGGGGCCGATGGTGGGGGCACGAGCATGGTTCTGACCGGTCGAGAACTGGCGACGCTTCTGCTGACGACATCGGCGTGGATGATGGCGTGCCAAGTCGCGCAGCCAAACCAGCGGGGAGCCTCCAGTCCCGGCGCCGAGTTTCTCTCGGCTGCGTATCTCGAGTTCCAGGCGCCATGTCAGGATGGATCGGTCGAAGCGTGCGTGAAGCTCGGGCGCGCCGGTCTTGAGTATGGAGGCCTCAGTGCCGGCGTGCCGTGGTTGATTGATGCGTGTGATCTCGAACCCCAGGCGTGCGTCGCCTTGGGCGATGCCCTCATCGGGCGACGGGCCAACGCCTCCGATCCTCGCCTGGCCGCGCTCGCCTATCGACGGGCCTGTGAAGCCGAGCACGACGGCGCTTGTTACGAACTGGCGGTTCTCTATTATCTCGGCCTGGGCGTCGAGATCGACGACCCGCTCTCCGCCCGCCTGCACCACGCCGCGTGCGACGGTGGCATCCCCGAGGGGTGTGCCTACCTCGCGTTTCTCTACGATCGGGGCTTCGGTGTTCGGTCCAGCGCCGTCACCTCGGCGTACTACCGCGAGGTCGCATGCGATCGCGGCTACGAAGACATGTGCCGCGGCCGCGAGGGTGGCAGCGCGTCGGTCGAGGCCGCCGCCGCCCCTGCGCCGACGCCCGAGACCACCGCTCCTGCGGTCGCCGAGCCTCCGCGAACGAAGCCAGCCCGCACGATCCGCTTCAAGCCCACCACCGCACCACCACCGTCGGAGGATTAGCGCTGCGGCCTGAAAAACCGGCCTCGCCCTGCTTCCCACGCCGATCGCCTCCCACCTCTGCGCCTCGACGCTCAGAGACGATGCTCCAAAGAAAGTCGCTCGCGCCACGTCCACAGGGTCCACCTCCCCTTGCGAACGCCCCTCTCCACCTGCCACCGTCCCCTCCCCTCATGCACGTCGTCCTCACCGAGAAGCCTTCCGTGGCTCGCGAGCTCGCCGCTCACCTTGGCGCTCGGGCTCGCCGCGACGGCTACTTCGAAGGCAAGGGCTACCAAGTCACTTGGGCGCTGGGCCACCTCGTCGGCCTTTGCGAGCCGCACGAGTACGACCCCACCCTGCGGCGCTGGAGCGTCGACACGCTCCCCATTCTGCCCAAGCCCTTCAAGCTCGCGCAGACCGGCGACGCTCGCTCCAAAGCCCAGTACAAGATCGTGGCCGCGCTCCTGCGCAAGGCCACCACGATCATCTGCGCCACGGATGCGGGACGCGAGGGCGAGCTCATCTTCCGCAACATCGCCCAGATGAGCCGCTGCACCAGCAAGCCAACCCAGCGGCTGTGGCTCAGCTCCCTGACCCCTTCGGCCATCGCCACCGCCTTCTCCAACCTCAAACCCGCCAAGGCCTACGACCGCCTCGCTGCGGCCGCGCGGTGCCGAAGCCAGGCCGATTGGCTCGTCGGACTCAACGCCACCCGCAACTACACCGTCCGCCACGGAGAGGGCGGCGTCTTGTGGAGCGTAGGGCGGGTGCAGACCCCGGTGCTTGCGCTGATCGCCGAGCGTGACGACGAGATCATCGAGTTCGTCCCGGTGCCCTGGTTTGAGCTGCGCACGAAGTATCGCGACGCGCTGTTCATCAGTACGGGCAAGCGCTTCGAAACCAAAGACGCCGCGGACGAGATCGCAAAGCGGATTGCGTCCGAGCCGCTCACCATCGATGACGTCAAAACGCGCACCCAACACGTCAAGCCGCCGCAGCTGTACGACCTCACCACCCTGCAGCGCGACATGAACGTGCGCTACGGGATGTCCGCGGCGCAGACCCTCAGCGAGGTTCAAAAGCTCTACGAGAACAAGTCCGTCACCTATCCGCGCACCGACTCTCGACATCTGCCCGTCAGCATGAAGAAGGACATGCCCGGCCTGCTCGCCGCACTGGGCAAGCAATACACCGAGGCTGTCGGCGGCCTGGATCTCTCGCGCCTTCGCATGACCTCGCGCGGCTTCGACGACTCGAAGATCACCGACCACCACGCGATCATCCCCACCACGCGGCCGGGCCCCAGCGGCAGCCGCATCTACGACGCCATCGCGCTGCGCACCATCGCGTCGTTCTATCCGGACTGCGAAAAAGCACTGACCACTGTCGATGCCAGCGCCGCAAAGGTCCAACTGCGGGCCAAAGGCGTTCGCATCGTCAAGCCCGGATTCACCTCGGTGCTGCCCGGCCCCAAATCCAAGACCGAGCAGATCCTGCCCGCCTTCGTTCGCGGCGAGAGCGGACCGCACGAGCCCGAAGTTCACGCGGGGCATACCCAGCCCCCCAAGCACTTCACCGACAACTCCCTGCTCGGCGCGATGGAGACCGCCGGTCGGCTGGTCGACGACGAACAGCTCAAGGAAGCCCTCAAGGCCCGAGGCCTCGGAACTCCGGCCACCCGAGCGTCCATCATCGAGACGCTGCTGCGCCGCGACTACATTCGGCGAGAGGACAAAGCGCTGCGTGCGACCGATCTGGGGCGCTACCTCGTGGCGCTGTTGCGGGACCCGATCCTCAAATCCGCCGAGCTCACCGGAGATTGGGAAGCCAAGCTCCAGGAGATCGAGCGCGGGCGGCTGCAGCCCGATGCCTTCATGGCCGAGATCGAGGCCTTCACCCGAACGCTCGTCACCCCGAGCGAGTCGCGGGTGCTCGACCCCGACCGGCTTGGCCCGTGCCCAAAGTGCGCAGCACCAGTCATCGAGGGCAAGCGCGGCTTCGGCTGCAGCCGGTGGCAGGCCGGGTGTCGCTACGTGTTGTGGAAGACGTTCGAGGGCGCGGAGATCACCGAGGACATCGCTCGGGAGCTGCTGCAGCATCGACTGCTCGCCGCGCCGCTGCAGGTCGGCGGCGCGGCCAAGCAGCTTTGCCTAACCCGCGCCGGCAGCCTCAGGGCGTTGGCCCTACCCACCGCCGGGTCGCAAAGTGGCGGAGGGCAACGTGAGGCAGCGACCAAGCGCCGCGGTGATGGCAAGCGCGGCACACCTGCGGGCAGCGGAAACTCGCTCGGGCCCTGCCCCACCTGCGGCAAGCCGGTGATCGACAAGCCCAAGTCCTACTCTTGCAGCGGCTGGCGCGAGGGCTGCTCGTTCGTGATCTGGAAGACGATGTCCGGAAAGAAGATCTCGGTCTCGATGGCCACCAAGCTCTTGAAGAGCGGCCGTACTCAGGTGCTCAAGGGCTTCGTCTCCAAAGCGAAGAAGAAGTTCGATGCCCGTCTGAAGCTCGAGGACGGCAAGGTCAGCTTCGAGTTCTGAAGCGAGGCTGTGGGCCCGCCAGGGCTGGTACCCTCAAACCCAGGAACAAACATGGGCGTATTGACGACGTTTTTTCTGGTGGACCCCAAAGACATCAACCTCGAACAGGTCGAAGGCACCGCGATTGACTGGATCGTGCGCCAAGCAGACCTTGGAGCCTCCGGCCCTCAAGACTACGGCTTGCCCAAAGACTACAAAGTGCTGCGCTGCTCGATCGACAAATCGTGGAATGACTGGGTCTATGTCTTCGATGAAATCGGCTGGTCCGACCCTTTTGAGGTCCTGACAGAGATGGCGACCAAGATCGAGACCCCTTGGTGGGTTGAGCTGCGGATCGTCGACAACGAGGACCAGGACGATCTTGAGTACCTGCGTGGGTGGATGGAGGACTTCGACAGCGAGAAAACGAAAGCGACCTGTCGAGAGAAAGAGACGGCCGGCTACGAGGGCGAATCGCTGGAGGAATCCGATCTTCTCGACTACGTCGTCGACAACATCGACGGCTTCGCCCAGTGGATCGTCGCCCATCACAAGCCAGGAATGCAGCTCCTGATCGCGACCCAATAGCGGCTCGACCGCCGTGACAGAGGCCACATGTGCGGTGCCCCGTTCCGGCCTAGTACCTCACGCCCAAAGTCCGTGCCGGGTTTCTGCGCGACCCCCTTCGGGGT
>CAYGTG010000671.1:0-5027 GCA_964352485.1 uncultured Nannocystaceae bacterium
GGTCCAGGTTGCGGCGGCGCGGAGCTCGGTTGTGAGGTTGGTTTGGGCAGCGGTTTGGCCTGGGAGGTCGGTGAGGAACTCCAGCGGTGGGTTTGGAGGGGTCATGAGCACCAAGGCCGGTGGGGGGAGAGCTCGGACGGCGGAGAATGGTGCCGCACCACTATTTCTTGTCCCTCACCAAGAGCTCTACGCGAGCGCTGGAGTTGAGCCAGATGACGACCTTGCGCATCTCAGGCGTCGCCTGGTTGTCGGGGAAGTCCATGAACTTGTTGAGGAGCTTGAGGCCGTCCTCTCCTGCGCCAAACGTTTCGGTCCTGGCCGAGACCTTCGGGCCGACGCAGTCTTCAATTGCCTGAAGCGTGTTCTCGGCACGCGACTCGGATAGCTCCTTGTTGTACCACCGCCTTCCGAGCCGATCTGCGTAACCCCAGACTCGGAGAAGCGAATCAGCATCGCGGAGCTCGGCCAACTCGTTGGCACACATCTTCCGAAGTAGCTGACGCGCGTTCTCCCGCACGGTGGCGCTTCCCAAGTAGAAATGGAAGCTCTGCTCAGTGTGGAGCGCTTCGCTGTAGACCACGGTCTTGAACCGCTGCTTCTCCTGTGGAGGCTTCCACGTCTCGACGTCGGGCGGGACGATCTCGCCCCAGCCCTGACCAAGGTAGTCGGAACCCATGTCGGACTTGACCTTGTCGAAGATGAGATGTGTCCCTCGGTTCGGCCCCGAGCCCTGGGCAGTCCAAACGAACTGTCCCTTCGTTCGTTTGGAGTCCCATGTGGCACCCGCACCCGTGAAGACCGTCAGGTCGCCGGGAAAGTGGTCGGGAAGCCACTCTGTTTCGGTCTCGCACCAGCCTTCGGCGACGAGTTCCTGGTTGTAGTTGAAGAACGCGGCACCATCTCCAACCATTGCGTAGACGAAATCGACCGGGTATGACTGTGTCCACCCGAGTTTTTCATGCGTGACGACGAGTGTGCCGGTCAGACGCTTGCCCCCGGCAGACGTGTCGAGCTTGCTCAGGACTTTGTTGATCGACTTCTTGATCTGCCCCTTTCCGGGGAAATCTTCAATCTTGTCGAGGGCGTCGTCGAGCTTGCCGCTGAGTTTCTTCTTGATCGGCCCGGAGAACGGGATCCCGGCGCCGATGCTGTAGCCGATGGCGTATAGGTTGAGCCGGTAGCGGTGAGGCTGTTCCTTCTCTACGCCGAGCCATGTGGCGAACGGGATACTGCTCATGCCCGCCGTCGAATAATGTTCGTCCCAGGTGCGCAGCCGCTGGAGCCATTCGTACACGGTGAGCTCGGATCCGCCTCCGCCATGAGTGACGAAGCTCCATCTCCGGGAGTGACAGACGCCGCGAGCGAACGCGCGAATGGTGTTGCGGTCAGCTTCGGCAAAGGTTCGCTTGAACCAGTCTCTTTTCGTAATACTTCCGAGCGAAGCGTCGGAAGCGACTGCAAGAAAGTACTCCGCTACGCGGTCGATAGAATCTTGGATCTCGACGCGGTTGGACGCTACCGGTTCGTGTAAGAACACGGCCTGCACCCGGGAACGAAGTTCTCCCGAGAGCAGGACGTCGGCAATCGCCTCTGTACGCGAATCGCCAAGCGGCTTGTGCTCGGCTTCCACGACACCGCTCACGGAACCCGGCTGCCCTTGTGTCGCGCGCAGCAAGCCGTCGACCATGCGGTCGGAGAGGGTGGCCCGTGTCGAGAAGGATTGGAGCGTATCGTTCGCACCGTCGGCGAAGTCGAACTCGAGCACCCGCGGATCGCCGCCCGCGTCGAACAGCTCGAGCTTCTTATCGCCTTTCAGCTTGAACCTTCCGGTGGTCGGGTCGAAGTCGCCGAAGCAACGGTAGACGGTACGGTTGGCCCCTCCACTAGCTTCAGAGAGCTTTCGCGAGAGCCAGCACTGGACATGGGTGCCGGCCTGATTCACGCACAGCAGCCAGTTCCGGCCCTCGTAGCGGCCAGTCAGATCCGGAAACGATTCGGAGTATTCAGGAGAGGACGGCGTATCCTGACATTGGTGGACCGCGGCGACGACTCGCTTCTCGTCCTTGGCGGGTAGGTCCTCGACCCGTGCGTACTTGCTGGCCCTGCAAACCACGCTTCCGTCGGCAAGGACTCGGCGTTGGATGTCAACTTCGGCGTCAGGCATCTGTCTATTGGTCCTCTCGTGGTCCGAGCACGGGCGTTGGCTCGGTGACTTGCTGCTCTTGGCTGCCGGTCCCGCATTGGCCTTTCTCGTTCCTGCCCCAGCATCTGACCGTTCCGTTCGTCTGCAGCGCGCACGCACTCACCGGAAGCGCGGCCACAGCGGCGGCAGGTCCCGCACCCGCGACTTTTTTCGGCGTGGTGGCGTGCTGGTAGTTCGCCCCACCGCCCTCTTCCCAGCAGTACACCTCCCCGGCTCGGTCGACTCCGCAGGAATGAACGTTCTCGCGACTGGCCTGCACGAGCCGAGGCGCGTCGCGTACCGACACCTCGAGTTCTGGACCCCAGATCACCGTACGCCCGTCGCGGAGGACGACGATGAAGTTGCCATTCGAGCCGGTTCCACCAATCGATGTGGCAGGCGCGGGAAGGCGAAAACGATGTCCAGGAGCTTCGGGGCGGGGTGGCCACAGCGCGGCGCAGTGCACTTGACCGGAGACCTCGACCGAGCAAAGAAACATGTCTTCATGGTCTTGTCGAACGGCCTCAACGACACCGAGCAGGTCGTTGCGCGTGGATTCCTCCTCCACGGCATTCAAAGCAACAATGTCAACTCGGCCATCAGGTCGAAGAGCAGCCGTAGGAGGGATCGACCTCCCCATTGGGCGTGCTCGCAGGATCGGAGCGACGCGGTCGAGTGCCCACTCGAAGAGAGCGCCGCCCTCGGCAACGGCGATGGGCGAGCCGAAGGAGCCGAGCTGCTGGATTCTCGGGAGCCCGTCGATTTGCTGCGGGCGAACGAAGAATTCACTGCGGTCCTCTTCGCGCTCGGCCGCCCGAGTCCACCTGCCCCAGCAGTAGACTCTGCCCTGCGTGTCGAGTGCGCACATCGAGTCACGCAGCATGACTTGGATGTCGACGATGTTGGTGAGGACATCGTCCGGGTCGCGCTCAGGCGTGGCCTTGGGTTGAGCCGGCGAGGAGACCGGGGGGATGGGGCCGTCGGGAGCCGGTGGAGGTGGGTCGTCGGGCCGGCCGCAGGCGAGCGCGAGGAGTGGGGCGAGGTAGAGCGGTACCCTTGGCATGGCTAGACCGACTTCAGGGTGTAGGGGTCGACGATATCGTCGGGGTTGTCGGCGCCGAGGTGCTCGATCTCGGCAAAGGGAACGTCTTCGAACAGGGGCTGGGCGGCGCCGGTGTGGTCGACGAGCTGTAGGGTGTAGGTGCCGTCTTCGGGCACGGCCTCAAACCGAAGCGCGGTATATCCTCGGTCGGAGACGCCCTCGATCTCGGGCCGCAGGGTGCTCGCATATCGGCCGCCGGCTTCGGTGAGGACGAACGCGACCTCGGCCGAAGCGGCATAGTCGTACTCAACGTCGGTATGCAGGACGACGGTGCCGGCACCTCCGCCGAGACACCAGGGCTGCCGCGCCTCGGTGGTTGTGGGTTCGTGGCGGACGTCGAAGAGCGGGGCCCCGGACTGGGGGCCGGGAAGGTCGGGGAGCCGAAACTCGGCGGGTGGATCCCAGACGACCTGTCCTACGCCGTGCTCGACATAACCTTCCAACTCGGCCAGCACGGTGTGCTCGGATGAGCGTACGACGAAGGTGAGGGGGTCGCCGTCTGGCACGGTCGTCAGGACACTGAGGAAGATCTTCTCGTTGGTGAGCCGAAGCCAGGAACCGCTGAAGTGGTGGTGGAGCGCGTTGGAGGCGGGCGCCTCGTGGATGTGCTCTCGGAACCACATGCAGCGGTGCTCGTGGTCGTCGACGACGGCGCAGGTGTTCGCATCGCCTCGGGTGCAGGGCATGGCTTCGGGGTACTCGAGCTCAGCCGGGTGGAGCACGAGGCTGACGCGTCGGTTCATCGGGTCCGCCCGATCCGAGGTCGCGGCGTTGAAGGTGGCGCATCCGTGCGATTCGTTGGCGGCCAGGTAGTCGTCGGGACCGAGGCGGGGAGAGAACTTGGTGGTGAAGGCATCCACGAGAGCCTCGAAGGTGTCGGGCCCAAGATCGCCGTCGACTTTGAGTGAGGGATGCAGCGGCGGATGGGTCTGGGGGGTCTGCGGATGAAAGGCTTGGCTGCTGTAGCGGGCTTGGAACTGGGAGACGGCGGCCTGGGTGAGAACCTCGAACTCGCCGTCGATGGGCCCGGGGTCGCAGCCGAGGCAACGGAGCATGACCTGCTGCTCGATGGGGCCCCAGCCGTCGTCGTTGGCGCGGGCAAGCATGGTCTGGACATCCGCGCTGAGCCACGCCTTGACCGTGTCTGCCCGGCGCTCGGAGAGGGCCTTGTTGTCGGGTTCGGTGCCGCTGGCGTCGCAGTGCCCGAAGAGCTGGACCTTGTGGGAGCCAGCTGTGGGGGCGGAGCCGGTGGATGCGCCGAGCCTGTGGGCATGGAGCAGCATGGAGAGGACCGGTGGACCCGGGAAGCTCGAGTTGAGGCCGAATCCGCCGTGCGTTGTTGCGAAGGCGGGGGCTCGGTCGGGCCGGACTAGGACGACGCGGTTGTGGGCACCGACCTGGAGGTTGATCCCCTTGCGGCTCTTGAGGCCCTTGCGCGTGTACTCGAGCGTGTCGATGTGGACTCGGAGATCCTTGGGCACCGCGGGACCATGTTCGTTCCAGCCACCGTTCGGGTGCAAGCCTGGTGCGCGGTGGCGGACAGGGGCAGTGCGGCACGCAGTCGAGCCGGTCCGCGAGGTTGCCGTCGCGTGCGGGCTCCGACAGCCGTGTCGCTGCCCGGCCACGTATCCTTGATCGCAAGACCTCCGCTGGATTTAATCGGCCGCGTAACCGACCCGCTGGCCCAAAAACCAAAAAGCTTCGACCGATACCCAGGATTAGGTAGCGGCCGAAGCTAGAACG
>CAYGTG010000672.1:0-5024 GCA_964352485.1 uncultured Nannocystaceae bacterium
CAGTACGCCCGGTACAGCGGCGTTTCGGCTCCTACCCAGGAGCGAAAAATCCTTCGCGATCCGCCGCGCCGGGTTTCTCAACAGGCTGCTAGACGATCGCGTCCCCGAGCTCGTGCAAGAGCTCGGCGGGACGTACCTTCAGCGGATACGCATCGTCTAGACTGCCCTCGATGCCGGACTGGATCGCGACCCGCCAGCGGAGCTTGCACCACGGAGCATCGAGCGTCTCGGGAACCTCTTCGGGCCCTGGGACCGGCAAGCGAGCGCAGTAGCAACCAGGCTCCTCCAGGTGGAGCGCGACCTCCACTCGCTTCAGGGTCCGCTGCCGAGGCTTTCTGACGCCGTTTCCATGGTCTCGATTGATGTAGATCCACGTGATCTCATCGATGGTGAGCACAGCAACCGGCGACAGCTCTGGGCAGCCCGGACGCACGAACAGGCGGCAGTCGATCATCGGGCCCGCAGGATCAAACGTCAGCTCCCGCTGAGGATTGCCGTAGGCCTCGAAGGCGCGAAGGGCCAGGGAGTGCTTTTCCGTGCGTGCGCCTCGCCGGTCGCGCGCCGCTGCGAACGCTCCGTATGCCATCAATCCGGCCACGACGGCGCCCACAAGCCATCCCCACGCGGTCGCTTCGCGGACCAGGGCCACCCCGCCAATCGTCATCAAGATGCTGGCGATCGAGGCGAGGAAGATCGGGAATCCGAAACCTTCGGGGTCCGGCTCGGCCTCCGGCTGCTGCTCGACGGCGTCGCGATCACCGTTGGCTGTCGGAAGGACGGCGCGCGGCTCTTCAGAGGCCGCGGCCACCTGGATGGGGGTCGATGCACGCACCTCCCTGTTGCCGAGCGAGGCCGCGACCGTCATCGTCCATCCGACTTTGACCGCGTCCCCGCGGAAGGTCAGGGGGTAACGCGGCGTTCGAACAGGCAGGGTGAGCCGGTGCGTTCCCGGACCCCACGGACCTCTACGCTCGAACGTCTGCTCTGGCCGAATGCACGTCTTCGCGGCGCCACCGGGCTCGCCCTCGCCTTTGATCCCCTCGACGAGCACCTCGAACCCGAAGCACAGCTGCGAACACGCATCGCCCGGCGCCACGACCAACACCACGACGACGTCGTCAACGACGCCCCGAGACCGCGTTTCCGGTCCGCTCGACTCGAACCGGATATCGGAGTCTGCCACGATGCGAGCATCGTACGGTCCTCAGTCCACACCGACGAGGAGAATCGGAGAGGTACCCCGACGGACTGATGCGTGTCCCTCGGCAAGTTTCAGTGGGGTTGCGAGTCAGGTGCGCCCACGAGCACACCCGAGGGAGTGAAGTAGTGCGTCGCGTCTCTGTCACCAGTTCCGACCGGCACGGGGGTTGCCGGCCAACGCTGAACTTAGTCGAAGTTCACGATCCAGGGCGACATGGCAGAGCGCCGGGTGACGCGCCCCTCGAAGGCCTGGAAGATGGGCCCTTGAATCCGCTGGTCGTCGACGTCCTGCCACCCGGTCATCCCGACCACCGGGCATCCAACGATTCGGCTGATCTCGAGCGCGAGGCGGCCGCCGTCGGAGAACGCCCAGCAGTGCATCAAGACGATCCGCGCCCCCGGTTGCAGAGCCTCTCGCAGGAGTTGGAAGCGACTTCGGAACGAGGGAAGCGTTCGGAGGGTGATCGCATCCCCGCCGAAGAACAGCAGGGTCTCGGTGGGGTTGTTCGGCATCGTTGTATCCCCGGGCCCCACCCCATGGTCCTCGAATACGATCTCGGAGAAGCGTCCACCATGATCGCGAGAGCGCTTGACCAGCCCCCCGTCATCACCGACAGATCGCGCCCACCAAACTGCAGGACCTCGTGCGATGCCGCGAAGCCGCGTCTGCGACGAGGCAGGCGCTCGGCCGAAAGCTCGTCGAGTTTGGCCGGCAGGCTCAGCCTGACACCCGCCGACGCGCCAAGGCCGACGACGCGCATGAGTTCCTGGACCGCCGGCGGCTTCTTCTGGCTGATGCCCCACACCCAGATCTTGTCTCGCGTTCCCATATTTTCTCAGTGCTTCGATACCGCTGAAGTCGGAGTGCCACGCCTTGCGGAGCATGCGGCCCGATCAAGCACAGGGCTCAAGGGTCTCCCGCGCACCGCTGGGAATCCAGCCCTTCGTGCTGTCCCGCTCATCGCTTCGGTCAACTTGGAGCGATCCGTCGCGGTGGCGAAAACAACCCAGAGACCGAAGAGCCGCATGCCACTTCAACGCACAGGTGTGCTCTTCGGGTCTGGCCTCGCGGTTCACGAGCGATGACGCCCGCCACCTCGCCACCTCGCCACCTCGCCACCTCGCCACCTCGCCACCTCGCCACCTCGATGGTGGCGACCCGTCGGCACATGCCCCTACCAGCGGACGACGCTTGCGGCCCAGGTGAACCCGGTGCCGAACGCGGTCATCGCGAGGATGTCGCCATCGTTGAGGCGGCCCTCGACGTTGGACTCGTGCAGCGCGACGGGAATCGTCGCGGCGGACATGTTGCCGTACTTGGGCAGCACATTGACCATCTTCTCCAGCGCAACCCCGGCTCGCTGTCGGGCGGCTTCCATGATGCGCATGTTGGCCTGATGCGGAATGAACAGGTCGATGTCGTCGCCGGAGAGCTCGGCGGACTTCAGCGCGTCCCCGACCGCGCCACTCATGGCCACGACCGCGTGCTTGAAGACGGTGTTGCCCTCCATGTGCACGGTATGCGCCATATCGTCGACGGTCTGGTGACTGGCCGGCATCTGTGAGCCGCCGGCGGGCTGGTAGAGGATCGGTGCGAGGTTGCCGTCGGCGCCCCAGTTGGACGCGAGCACGCCCGAGTCGCCCTCACCGGCCGTGATGATCGCAGCGCCGGCACCATCCCCAAACAGGACGCAGGTGCGTCGGTCCTTCCAGTTGATGACGCGGCTCATCACTTCGCCGCCCACGACGGCGATGCGCTTGCTGGTGCCGCTGACGATCAGGCTCGTGGCGAGCTCGAGGCCGTAGAGGAATCCCGAGCAGCCAGCGCTGACGTCGAAGGCCGCCATGCCTTTGATGCCCAGCTTCTTCTGAGTCCAACACGCGGTCGATGGGAAGAGGGTATCGGTGGTCGAGGTGCCGACGATGACACCGTCGAGCGAATCGGGGCTGATGCCGGCGTTCGCACACGCGTCTTTGATCGCGTTCGCGCAGAGGTCGGAGGTGGACTCCCCTTCGGCGGCGATCCGGCGCTCCTTGATGCCGGTCCGCTCGATGATCCACTCGTTCGAGGTGTCGACCATCTTCGCGAGGTCGTCGTTGCTCAGCACCTTCTGCGGCAAGTAGCTGCCGGTCGCGACAATCTTGATGCTCTTCACCCGTGCAGTTCAACGGCTGAGATCGGCCGAGGCTCCCTGAATCTGGGCTGTTACCGCGGCGTTGGGGTGGGGTCAAGTGCGAGCGACGTTGCACAGCTCCCGAGAAATCTCGGTGGTTGGAAAGTCGTTGGGAACATTCACCGCGTAGACCGCGTCAGGACAAAGGTGGGAAACGACACTGCGCGGCACTGCGGGACACTTTTTGCTCGAGCGGTGTGCAACCCGTTTTACGTCCTGGGCCTGACGCCAGCGGCGCGGGCCGCCCAGGTCACGCTGCGATATCGAGCGCTGCAGAGCGACCTGGGCCGCGGACGACCCCTCACCTTCGATACGCCCATCGGTGTGGAACCGCTCGATGCCGAGCTCCTCGCGCGCGCCCATACCGAGCTGCGCGACCCGGACCTCCGGCTGGAGCATGAGCTTCGCTACGTACCGGCCAGGCGAGTCAGGTCCGGCCTGCAGGTCGTTCGAGCGGAGGCGCCGTGACCGAGCTGGTTTGGATTTCGTTTCTCGTCGGAGCGGCGGTTCTTGTCGGTGTCGTGCCCTCGCCGCCGCAGGCCAACTGCGACCCGGCCGGCACCCGCGCGCAGAGCCTTCGCAGGGCCGAACTCCGCGGCTCGATCATGCTCGCGGTGGGAGGGCTCACGGCGGGACTCGGTCTTCACGCATGCACCCGCGGAGCTTGGGGAACCGGGGCGATCGTCCTGCTCCTCGGTGCCCTCACCGCGCTCATCATGCAACCCGGCCCGCTCGTCCGTAGCCTGCTCATCCCCATGGGGGCCTGGCGGTGGGCTCGGTCTGCATCGCGTTGGGGCGGGCCGCCGTGGCTGCGCGACCCCGAAGGCGGCGCGGCCCTGATGGGTGTGCTGGCGCTGCGTCGTCGGTCCACGGGCGACGCGCTCCAACAGCTGGAGGTCGGGCTGATGGCAGCCCCCTTGCGTGGCGCGGGCCTCGTTGCGGCGGGGCTGATCGCCGACGCCCGTGGAGACGCAACCGCCGCTCGCCGACTGCTGCTGAGCGTGGACAACCTCGACCCCGAGGTCTGCCCGCCGCTGGCCCGCGCCATCGCCAATGATTGGCTGCTCGAAGACGCGGCCAGCCGCAACCGATGGACCGAGGTCGACATCCGCTCCGGGCATGCACTCGCCCTGTCCGCAGCAGGTCGGCTGCTGCAAACCGTCGCGCGACGTCTGCTCGGCAACGCCTCGCGCTGGGAGCTACTGCGAGCGTGGATCTCGGCACCGGGCCGGTGGAAGACATGGGCGCTCCTCGAACGCGCTTGGGACGAGCCCGCGATGGCCGACTACCCGGTTGTCGACCGCGACCTCAGTCGAAGGGCCGCCAACGGCTTCGGCCTGGCGGGGACGGGTGCGGCGAGCTTGCACCTCGATGCCGTCAAGGCGCATCGCGTCGGGGAGCTGACCACCCAACAGCTCGACCGCCTGGGACGGGCGTGGGACGAAACGCTGTGGGACATCGGGTTGCGCAAGCGCGTCCGAGCACGCGCGCTCGAGCTGGACTGCAACCACACCGTCGAGGAGTCCATGGTCGAGCTTCACCGGTCGCTGTGCGTCGAGGTCGCGTCGATGATGCCCCCCAGCGGCGAGATCCCGCGCGGCGGCAAGACCCTCGCTCGCTCGGTCCGGCTGTTCTCCGCCGCCCAAGAGC
>CAYGTG010000673.1:0-5024 GCA_964352485.1 uncultured Nannocystaceae bacterium
CGTCTTGGTGGATGGCCACCACGTCTGGGAACCCGTCTCCGTTGAAGTCGGCGATGAGAAGGTCCCGAGGCCCCGCTTGCGCCGCGTAGGAGACGGGTCCGTCGAAGCCCGCGCCCTGGCTCAAGTACGTTCCAATGTTGCCGCTGCCGAAGTTGGCGACCGCCAGGTCGTCGCCTCCGAGCAGGTTGAGGTTTCCGGCAGCGAGCCCAAGCGGGGAGGTGCCGGCAGGGAGGACGATTCCCGTCGAGAACGTGCCGTTGCCGTTGCCGAGTGCGACACGAATGTCGTTGCCTTGTTCATGGCTGACGGCGAGGTCTGGAATGCGGTCGAGGTCGAAGTCTCCGACACTGAGTGCGCGGGGCCCGAGCCCCGTACTTACATCGGGACCGTTGTCGAAACCGCCGGCTCCGTTGGAGAGGAGAACCGCGACGAGGTCGTCGGAGGGCGCAGCGGTCACCAAGTCTGAGACCCCGTCGCCGTCGAAATCGGCGACCTCGAGCCCCACGACGCTGCGGTCGGGCAAGAGGTCCAGCTCGCGCCCAAACGTCCCGTCTCCCACCCCGAATCGGACGCTGATGCCCTGGTCGTGCGCGGCGGCGATGTCGAGGATGGCGTCCGCATCGAAGTCGGCGACGACGACCGCGGCCGTTGATCGACCCGCCTGTACGACCACGTGGGGCCCGAAGCAGAGCTCGCCGCTGGCCGGGACCCCGTCGCCGCAATTCTTGTCTGGCCCCTCGGTGTCGGTCTCAGCCTCGGTGGTCCCGGTCGTGTCCGAGCTCGATGCGCTGGTGCTGGCGCCTACGGTCGAGGTGCTCCCCAGCGAGGTTGTGCCGCTGGTATCGTCCACTCCAGAGCTGGTGAGGCCGACCGAGGTGCCGGTGGAGCCCGATGAGCTTCCGTCGGCGCCGGGGCTGCCGTTGTCGCGGCATCCGATCAGGGCCAAGGACCCGATCAAGAGCAAGTGCAAGCCGCCGCGTCGATAGTCCATGGATAGACAGTACCGAAACCCTGTCTTCGCGCAAGCACGGCCGGCTTGGGCTCCCTTGAGGTTCGCTGCTACTGTGAGCGCCAGGTATGGGGACTCGCCGAGAACCACGGATGGCGCGCATGGGCACGCTGGGACGGCTGTTGCTGGCAGGCGTTCTTGGTGCCTTCGGCGGGGGGTGCTTCGTCGGGGATGCTGCAGAAGGACTACCGTGCGAGCAGGACGCGGACTGCGGGCTCGGGGTGTCGTGTGCCGAAGACCCTGCCGCGGAGCTCAAGTGCTGCGGAGGCTCTTGCTTGCTCAGCGGCTCCTCGGGACCCGGTGGCCCCAGCTCTTCGTCGAGCTCGACGGGACCGACGAGCTTGTCCGCGACGGAGTCGTCCAGTGGCCCTTCGGTCTGCACAGACGGCGTTGTCGATCCGGGCGAAGCGTGCGAGCCGGAGTCAGGGTCTTCGCTTTGCGGCGACGATTGCCAGTTCCTGTGCGGCAATGGCGAGCTCGACGCGGGCGAAGAGTGCGACGACGACGAACCCAGCTGCGGCGAGGACTGCCAGTTCTCGATGCGCTGCGGCAACGAGATGCTCGACCCAGGCGAAGCCTGTGACGTGAGACTCGCCGAGACCGGAACCTGTCTCGAAGACTGCACGAGGTGGGTTGCGCTCGATTGGAACAAAGGCGCCGCCGGCTCGGACTTTTGCGCGGATGAGACCGGCTCAGACGTGCCCGGGGCGTGCTCGCGGTGGACCGACGTCACGATCGGAGGACCGATTGGGAGCGGACCGTACTTCCGCGAGAGGGACACCTGGAGTGGACCCGCGGGCTCGTGGCCCGAGGCGATCCTCCGCACGCGCCCGATCAACTTCCCCGACGTGGGTCCGGGAGACTCGGTGCAAATCGAGTTTGTTCACGAGCTCAACTTCAACTCCAACCCCGACCCCGACGAACCGGAGTTCGTCGACTATGCCGAGCTCTCGATCGAGTCCTCCGCGGACGACGGTGCGCTACGGTTTGTTCCGCTGGGAGTCGTTGCGCCGCTGTCCGTCGACATCTCGTGCTCCGGTCAAAGCAGCGACGCGACCTGTACTACCCTGACGCCGCAGGACTACTGTGAGCCGGGCCTCGTGCGCACCGCAGGGCGCACCTCCGGAGAAGAAACCGTGTTTGCATCCTACACTCCTTCGGACGAGCCCCTGGACGGGCTTGCGCGTCTTCGGTTCTTGGTGCGCTACGACTGCTCGAACTTTCAAGATCCCAAAAACCCGATCACACCCAATGCGTGGGTGTTGCACAGCTTGAAGGTGACCGTGATAAAGGCTGGAGCGGGCGGTTGAGCGGGGCCACCGGGCTCACTCCGCGCTAGAAGCGGCCGGCGACGCTCACACCCGCGGTCCCGCGCCCGCCCCACGGCGCAACGGCCATGGTCCCGGTGCTGCGCTTCTTGAGTCCGATGCCCAACAGCACGGCACCGGTGACGAGCAAGACGCCTCCTGCGGCTCCGCCCACGTAGGCGAGCGTGTTCCCGGTCCGTCCGCGGTCGAACTGGGCCCGGCGGTCCTCGAGCGACACGTCCTGGCCCAACTCGTTGGCGGAGCTGCCCATGGCGAGTCCGCCCGCCATCAGCCCCAGCCCCACAACACCGAGCCCGGCCGTGACCGCGCCGGCGATGATGAGCGGCTTGGCCCGCGGGTCTGGCTCGAAGGTGGGCTCGATGACGGTGTCCGCGGGATCTGGGGCTGGATCGGTCTGCGGCACCGCGCTTTCGGCCTCCTCGATCCGCTGACGCAGCTCGGCGAGTCGCGCTTCGATCTTCTCGAGCTCGGCTTCGGCCTCGGCCTCATCGCCATACAAGGAGGGCACGCTGCGCGCGTAGGTCTCCATCAAGACCTCGGCCTGCCGCAGGTGCGTGAGGTTGGTGTCGATGTCGTAGGCCTTTTCTTGGGCGGCCGCGATGTTGAAGATGAGCGCCGCCTTGATCGCGGCGTTCTCCGGGACGTCTGCGACCATCCCGTAGGCCTCTTCCCACAGCTCGATGGCCTCCAGGTAGTTGGCCGTCTCGAAGCTGGCTCGGCCGCGCTTGTACAGCGCCTCGGCGTCTCGCAGCGCCGCAGCGTCCGCGGGTGCGGCGGCTGCGGGTGCGGCGTCTGGCTCGGTCGGCTGGGCTACGACCACGCTCGGCAGCGCCAGGCTCGCGGCACAGCACAACGCAATCGGACCCAGCGACAGACTCACCGTCGAGATCGTAGCGGAGTCTGCCGAGTTTCACCACGGGCGAGCACGCCCTGCTACTGTCCGCGCGGTGGGACGATGGGGACAGCTGTTGGCCGCGGCAGCCATGTTTTCGGGCGTCGCGGGGTGTGATGGGGTCGAAATGGCGGACACCGAGGCCGCCACGGATGGGCCCGGGGGCGCTGTGGCCACGCCGGGGACGGTCCTTGTGCTCGTCGAGATCAACCCGGAGCCGCTGTGCAACACGGTCGGCGTCACCGCGGTTCGGCTGATCGCGCGCCGGGTCGGCTGTGCGTCGGCTCCACCCGCGCCGTGCACTCTGCCCGCCGAACCGCCCACCATCGAAGGGGACGTCTTTACCTGCCCCAACACCGATCCTTCCACCTTGATGGGGGTCGAGGTGGGGCAGGCGGGCCGCTACGAGGTGCAGACCGTGATCGAGTTCACGACCGGCGAGTCCGAGGCTCGCTGCAACGCGCAGGGCGGGGATCCCGAGATCGTGGTGCCCGAGGCGGCGGTCGAAGCCGGCGCGGTGACGATGCTCGACGACGCGGACGTGCCGTGTCCGTGACCGCCGCCCGATTGGGCGCGCAGGCGCGTTTGGACGTTGGCAACCGCTGCGATCCAAACTAGCGTGCGCGCCATGGGTTACGACCCCCAAGCGATCGAAGCACGTTGGCAGGCCAGCTGGGACGAGCACCAGACGTTCCGCGCCGAGGTCGACCTCGAGAAGCCAAAGTTCTACGTGCTGGACATGTTCCCGTACCCCTCGGGCGACGGGCTGCACGTCGGACACGTCGAGGGGTACACGGCCACAGACATCGTCGCGCGCTACAAGCGGATGCGCGGCTTCAACGTGCTGCATCCGATGGGGTGGGATGCGTTCGGGCTGCCCGCGGAGCGGCACGCGATGAAATCGGGTCGTCATCCGGCGGACGTCATCGAAGAGACCAGCGGGAACTTCCGCAGCCAGCTCAAGCGGCTTGGGTTCTCGTACGACTGGTCGCGGGAGATCAACACGACCGATCCCGCCTACTACAAGTGGACGCAGTGGATCTTCCTGCAGATGTGGAAGCACTACTACGACCACGAGGCGAAGACCGCCAAGCCGATCGAAGCGCTTCCGATCCCGGAGGCGGTGAAGGCCCAAGGGGACGCCGCGGTGGCGACGTACCAAGACGACCGCCGGCTCGCGTATCTCAACGAGGCGCCGGTGAACTGGTGCCCCGCGCTGCGCATCGTGTTGGCGAACGAAGAGGTCGCTGAGCACGTCGAGTCGGGCTACGAGGTCGTCCGCCGGCCGATGAAGCAGTGGATGCTGCGCATCACCGAGTACGCCGAGCGCCTGCTCGAGGACCTCGAGGGGCTCGACTGGCCGCCACATGTGCTCGAGATCCAGCGCAACTGGGTCGGCCGCTCTGAGGGCGCGCGGGTCAGCTTCGGCGTCGAGGGCCACGCGGACGCAGCCATCGAGGTGTTCACCACCCGTCCCGATACCCTCTATGGCGCCACGTACATGGTGCTCGCGCCCGAGCATCCTCTGGTCGAGGTGATCACGGCGCAACCCCAGCTTGCGCAGGTGCAGGCCTACGTCAAGCAGACGAACCTTCGAACCGAGCGCGATCGGCAAGCTGCGTCGGCGGAGGGTCTCAAGACCGGCGTCGACACCGGCGCGCGGGCGGTTCATCCGCTCACCGGACAGAGCATTCCGGTGTTCATCGCGGACTACGTCCTGATGGGCTACGGCACGGGCGCCATCATGGCTGTTCCCGCGCATGACGAACGCGACTTTGAATTCGCAGTCCAGTTT
>CAYGTG010000674.1:0-3318 GCA_964352485.1 uncultured Nannocystaceae bacterium
GGCCAACCGATCATCGGTGCGCGCCCGGCTCTTGGACAAGACGGCACGTCGCTGTTCTTCGAGGCCATCGGCGGCACTCGGGTGCTGAGCCAGCGCAGCGGATTCGCGATCCGTCAGCTCGACGGTCACATCAACGCCGGCGATGACGATGCACCCGCGTTCCACCTCAGCCTCGGACGCAGCGGGAGCGTCTACGCACCCTACCCGGGGGCGCATCGGCTCCCGGTCCGAGAGCACCGGTTGCCCACGGTCTCGCTGTTCGGCTTCACCGAGCGTGATGGCGAGTTGCACAGCAGCTACGACGAGATCGACTTCGTCGCCTTCTCCGACCGCGACTACGTCACGTACCTCCCGATGACGGCCGCCGCACTGGCCGACGGCACGCTCGACACGCAGCGCGCCGGCGATCTCTCAGGCCGCTTCAACAACGCCGTGCTCGATGCAGGCGCATCCTTCGAGCACCCCGCGGTCACCGGCGCGCATGGCCAGGGCGTGTTCTTGACCAGCGGGGCAGGAATCGTCGTTCCCGCCAGCGACACCACAATCGCACCTCAGCGCGGCTACAACGTGTCCATGTTCGTCAGGCCGATGGCCGACGATGTCCGCGGAACGCTGCTCGATTGGCCGGGCGTCGTGAGCATCACGCTCGAGGACGATGGCGTCGTCATTCAGGGCACCGCCCCCGAGAGCGAGCCCACAAACTCCGTGCATCCCGTGCTCGCGCGCGACACATGGACCCACGTCGCGGTCTCCTACGACGGAAACTCCGGCCGCCTGCGCACGTACGTTGGAGGCGAACTGATCTCGCAAGACCAGTTCGCGCGACGCGGTTTCCCGACCGGCGACGGCGGTGCGATCACCATCGGTCGCGCAACCGCCAGCGGAGACGGAGCCGTGCTCGGCCTCGACGAAGTCAGCGTGTCTCGCGAGCTTCGCTTCGACGAAGAAGTCTACGCGCAGGCGCGGCAAGAGGAGTTCTTCCGCCGCCCTGTCGCTTCGATCGACCGCATCCGCGAGGAGGCCGAACTGCCGCTGGGGCTCGACGCCGAGCAGTTCGTGATGCCGGAGCGGGCCAACCTCGAAGACAACGCCATCGAGCTGGGCATGCTCTTGTTCTTCGACACCCGCCTATCGAGCAATCAAGAGATCTCCTGCGCCACCTGCCACGATCCGGAGCTCGCCTTCACCGACGGCCGCGCGGTGGGTGCCGCAGTGGACGGAAGCGACCTCACCCGAAGCACGCCGACGATCTTCAACCGGGCCCTGTCGACCATGCAGTTCTGGGATGGGCGCTCCCCAAGCCTCGAGCAGCAGTCGGTCCTGCCGATCTTCAGCATCGCCGAGATGGGCCTGACGCGCCAGGAGTTCATCGAGTACCTCACCAGCGTCCCCGAGTATGTCGACCGGTTCGACGACGTGTTCCGGCGCGCGCCGAGCATCTCGACCGCCGGCTTCGCGCTCGCGGCATTCCAGCGCTCACAGCTCGCCGGAGAGTCCCCGGTCGACCACTACGAAGCCGGCGACGCGGATGCGCTATCCGACGCGGAGATTCGCGGTCGCGCCCTGTTCAACGGCAAGGCCCGCTGCGTCGCCTGCCACAGCGGATCCAACTTCTCCGATGAGCAGCTTCACGCGGTCGAGGTCTTCGAGCACACCGACCTGGGCGCCTTCCTCGTTCGCCGCGGTCGCGAGCGTTTCTTGCGAGCCTTCAAGACGCCGACGCTGCGCAACATCGATGTCACGGCGCCGTACTTCCACAACGGCTCGGCCGCGACGCTCGAAGAAGTCGTCTCGCTCTACAACGCCGGGGCTCTGCCGAGCGCACAAAACGTCGACCCGGAGCTTCACCCGCTGGGCCTGACCGACGCCGAACAAGCCGACCTGGTCGCGTTCCTTCGCGCGTTGACCAGCCCGAACGCGATTCAGACCTTCGATGTCGAGCTGCCGGCGCTGACGGAGTAGCTCACGCGGCGCTGGGGTGTTCTACCCTGCGGGTCATGCCGAGCTGCGATGAGCGCAACGAGGCGCTCGCGGCCGGGCTGCGGGTGCTCCCGGGATCGATTCCGTACACGAACCGGCGCCGACTCAATGTCGGCGGGCGCTTCGATGGCATGACGCTGGGTGATTTTCTGGACGTCCGACACCCGCACATCGACGCGGCGCTGTGGCGTGCATCCCTGGGCGAGGGCCGACTCGAGCTCGATGGGCGGGTGGTGCACACGCTCGAGCAGCGCGTCCGCGGCGGAAACCGGCTCGTGCACGTGCTCGAGGCGCAGGTCGAGCCCGAGGTCTGCGCGGCGCTTGCGTTCCTCCACGAAGATGACGAGCTGATCGTGCTGGCCAAGCCCGCACCGCTGCCGGTTCACCCCAGCGGCCGCTTCAACAAGAACACGGTGACCGGGCTCATCGCGTCGGTCTTCGCCGATCTAAGGGTCCTGCCGGTGCACCGACTCGATGCCGACACCACCGGGGTTCTCGTCCTCGCCAAGCACGCCGCGGCGGCCCGGCACCTGGGCGCCCAGTTCGAGGCGCGAACGGTCGGCAAGCGCTATCTCGCCCGGGTGCACGGCTGCCCGCCGCGCCGCTTTGAGGGCACGGCACCCATCGCGCGCGGTCCCGACTCCACGGGCAAGCGAACGACACACCGCGGAGCGTCCGCGCTCACCCACTTTTGGACGCTCGAGCCCGCCCGCCAGAGCCTCGTGGCCGCATGGCCGCGCTCGGGACGGACCAACCAGATCCGGCTGCACCTGCGCGAGGCGGGGCACCCCATCGTGGGCGACCGGGCGTATGGCCGCGATGCCCAGGACGAGTTTCAAAGTGGCGGAGCGCTGTGCCTGCACGCCGACGCGATCCGTCTGCGACATCCTGCGAGCGGTCAGTGGGTGCGCTTCGACGCGCCGCGGCCGAGCTGGGCTTCAGAGTTCCTCGGGTGAGGGACCTGTGTGCAGATGTTCGTCCCCGCGCGCTTTGGCAGCGCGAACCTGGCGCATCCGCTCGCGACGGCTGGCCCGCTGCGCCTCGTCGGTGGCCCCGACACACCGATGGCAGCACACGCCTTCTTCGTAGTCGGGGTGGGTGAGTTCTTCGGGGGCGAGCGGTTCCAAGCATCCGAAACACAAGACGTGGCGTCCCTGCTCCAAGGCGTGGTCGACGGCGACCCGGCGATCGAACACGAAGCACTCTCCGCCCCACCGCGACTGCGCGGGCTCGGTCCGTTCGAGGTACCGAAGGATGCCGCCCTTGAGGTGATAAACCTCAGGTACGCCTTCGCGCAGCAGGAGCGAAGTCGCTTTCTCGCAGCGAATCCCTCCGGTG
>CAYGTG010000674.1:3328-5019 GCA_964352485.1 uncultured Nannocystaceae bacterium
CGACCTTCTTGTGCCGCGTAGGATCGATGTTGGTTTTGACCCACGCCGGGAAGTCTCGAAAGCTATCCGTCGCGGGGTCGACCGCCCCCACGAACGAACCAATCCTGACCTCGTACGCGTTGCGGGTGTCGATCACCAAGATCTCTGGATCGTCGACCAACGCATTCCAGTCCTCGGGCTCGACATAGGTACCGACGCGCTCGAGGGGGTCGATTCCGGGCACGCCCATCGTGACGATCTCTTTCTTCAAACGCACGCGCATGCGCCCAAACGGAGGCGCAGAGGCATTCGCGTACTTCGCGTCCAGCCCCTCCAGCCCTGGCTCACTCCGCAGCCGCTCCAGCACCGCCTCCACGCCTGCGGGCGGTCCAGCGATCGTGCCGTTGACGCCCTCGGGGGCCAGCAGCAGCGTGCCCACGACCTCCCGTTGCTCACACAGCCGCTGCAACGCCGGCTGCAAGCTCACGTGGTCCGCGAGAGGCGCGAACGCATACAACGCAGCGATTCGACATCGGCTCACGGCGCGGGAGGCTAGCAGCCGCTTGTATGGCGCGCGAGTGGGCGGTCCTTCGGGCCTGAACCCGTCTTTTTTCGCGCATCGCGGGCCTGTGGCCGGTCAGCGCGTCCCCGCGCGTTGCCAAGCGACCCCCCACGTTGTAGTCGTCTGTCTTCAGTTTCCGCCCCGATCTGGGACGCAACAAAGGACTCTAGGCATGCACACTCTTCAACTTCGTAACTTGCTCGGCCGCGTGGCACTCGCGGCACTGCTTCCCCTCGCCATCACGGGTTGTGACGACGATCCCGCCCCCGCCACCTCGGACAGCGACACCGAGAGTGACAGCGACAGCAGCGAAAGCGATACCGTCACCGACAGCGCGACCGCGACCGCCACCGCAACCGTGACCGCGACGGCCACGATGACGGACACGATGACGGACACCGCCACCGACACGGACACCGGCCCCGACACGGACACCGGCCCCGATACGGACACCGGGCCTGACACGGACACCGGCCCCGATACGGATACCGCCGGCGAGACCGAGGGCGAGACCGAGGCCGACACCGAGGCCGACACCGAGGCCGACACCGAGGCCGACACCGAGGCCGACACCGACGACAGCACCACCACCGGCGACACCGGAACCATGCTTGCGTGCGCCGAGGACAACCTCGGAGACGGCTACCCGCAGACCGCGACAGCCGACAGCACCGGCAGCGGCGACGAGTTCACGCCAAGCTGCGCAACCGGTGGAGAAGAGATCCTCTTCGAGTTCACCTCGGCTGAGGCCGGCCTTTACACCTTCGACACGTTGGGGAGTGCGTTCGACACGAGCCTCAGCGTCATCGCCGGATGCGACGGCGAAGAGCTCGGCTGCAACGACGACGGTCCGGACAATGTTCAATCGCAGCTTGTGGTCCAGCTGGAGGCGGATACCGACTACATCGTGGCGGTTGACAGCTTCGACGGGGAGGTTGGAAACGTGGTTCTCAACGTCGACTACCTCGCCGAGTCGGGCCTTCCCGACAACGTCTGCGAGGCGGCTGGCGATCCGCTCGCCGAATGCGTCACGGACGTCGAACCCACGATGGCCTACAGCGACACATTGACCTGCACGAACGAGTTCTTTACGTGGGACATCTACGAGTTCGACGTCACTGAAGCCGACTGCGTGTACCTCTTTGCAGAC
>CAYGTG010000675.1:0-3340 GCA_964352485.1 uncultured Nannocystaceae bacterium
CCCAAAGATTCTCGAACACCCCAAGTACGGCGAGGCCGCGCGAGAGCTCTACGACAACGGTCGCCGCATGCTCGAGCACCTCATCGAGGGCGGGCGCCTGCAGGCCAAGGGCGTGCATGGGTTTTGGCCGGCGCAACGCGATGGTGACGACATCGTTTTGTACGACGACGAGTCACGGGCCACTGAGCGGTTGCGCTTCAACATGTTGCGACAGCAGACCAGCCGCAGCGGAACGGAGGCGTATCTGTGCCTGGCCGACTTCGTCGCCGCACCCAGCGAGGGTGCAGACTACCTGGGCGGGTTTGCCGTCACTTCGGGACTTGGGGCAGACGCGATCGCCAAGGAGTACGAGGCGAAGGGGGACGCCTACAACTCGATCATGGTCAAGTCCCTCGCGGACCGCTTGGCGGAGGCGTTCGCGGAGTGGATGCACGAGCATTCCCGCAAGGCGTGGGGCTATGGCGCCGCAGAGTCCTTCACGAAGAAGCAGCTTCTCTCCGAGGCCTATCGAGGCATCCGTCCGGCGTTTGGCTACCCCGCGTGCCCCGATCACAGCGAGAAGCCGAAGCTGTTTGGGCTTCTTGGGGCAGAGTCTGTGGGCGTGGAACTCACCGAGAGCTATGCGATGATGCCCGCGGCAAGCGTGAGCGGAATCTACTTCTCCCACCCGCAGTGTCGCTACTTCACGATCGGCCGGCTCGGTCGTGACCAGGTCGAAGACTACGCGGCCCGCAAGGGGCTGACGATCCCCGCCTGCGAGAAGCTGCTTGCACCGAGTTTGGGATACGATCCGGAGCGGCCACCGGGGAAGGCGCGCAAGTCGGCCTGAACCTGAGTCCGGTGGGGTTGCGCTCGAGGCGTTCCTTCAGCCTTCGCGGGCTCTGGAGCGCATCTCATGACGGCCCCTAGACGACGCGGCGCATGACGATGGCCGAGATATTGTCCGGCCCGCCGGCTTTGTTGGCCGTCTCGATCAGCCGTCGAGATGCGTCCCGGACGTCGCGTTGGCCGACCAGGGGAACGAGTTCCTCCAGCGAGACCACGTCGCTGAGGCCATCGCTGCAGATGAGGATGTTGTCGCCCTTGTCGAGTTCAACCTCGCGAACGTCGGCGTCGCTCTTCTCTTTGCCATGCCCAAGGCAGCGGCTGATGCGGCCGCGGTAGGGGTGGTTGGAAGCCTGAGCGGGGGTGAGCAGGCCTTGTTCGACGAGCTCCTGCACCATCGTGTGGTCAACGGTGATCTGCTCTCCGCCGTCGGCCCGCATGCGATACGCCCTGGAGTCGCCCGCGTGCGCGACCCAGAGGCGCTCGCGAATTCCCAGGACGGTGACGCAGGTGCAACCCATGCCGTGGGCGTTGGGGTTGTGTGCGGCCGTGTCGTCGATGGCCTGTCCGGCGCGAGAGAACGCCTCATGGAGCAGGACTTCGGGGGCAGCCCGACCAAAGTTCTGCGCGATGAAGTCCCCGATCACACCGACCGCGAGCGCCGAAGCGACTTCGCCTGCGCTGTGACCGCCCATGCCGTCGCACACGATCGACAGGTGGTAGCCTCGACCGTCGTCTTCTTGGATGGCGATGGCGTCCTCGTTGTGGTCGCGTGCGATCCCCGTATCGCAGGCTCCGGACACCTGAATCTCGAACAGCCCTGGGATGTGCGAGCGCTTGAACAGCTTGTACATCGATCGGTCCCCGCGGAAGTATACGGGCTGCAATCCAACGTACGACCACCAAACGAGGCACGAAAAAACCCCGAGGCGGTGACCTCGAGGTTTCACAGTGGAGCCGAGGGGGATCGAACCCCTGACCTGTGCATTGCGAACGCACCGCTCTCCCAGCTGAGCTACGGCCCCGTTTTGGACGTCGGAAGGTATCTGACCCCCGGCAGGGGTGCAAGGCGGATTCTCAGTCGCTCTCGGCCACTTTTGCCGGCTGCGCGTCCAGCGGGGCTGGCTCGGCGCGCCGATTTCTGCGAAACCCGACCACGAGCCCCCACACTCCGTACGCGGTGATCACGGCGATGAGCGCCCAGATCGATCGGTCCTCGGGACGCGCAAGACGCTCGAGAAACTCGCGCACCACAGGAGGCTACACGCAAAGGGACACCGGTGGGGAAGGGGAGCAACAAGGAACGACTCGACAAGCTGTTGGTGGCACGGGAGCTGGTCGAGACCCGTACACGTGCGCAAGCGCTCATCATGGCCGGTAAGGTCCGAGTCAACGAGCACACGGTGGACAAGCCGGGCACGGCGGTCGCCCTCGACGCTCTCATCACTGTCGTGGGCCAGCTGCACCCCTACGTGTCCCGAGGGGGCGTGAAGCTGGCCGGGGCTCTCGACGCATTTTCGGGTCTGGACGTCGCCGGTCGCGTTGCGATGGATGTGGGGGCCTCAACGGGCGGATTTACCGACTGCCTGCTCCAAAGGGGTGTTTCGAAGGTCTTTGCGATCGACGTGGGCTACGGCCAACTCGCATGGAAGCTCGCCTCCGACGACCGCGTCGTCGTGCTCGATCGCCAGAACATTCGCAAGCTCGAGACCGAGCAGATCGGAGAGCCCGTCTCGCTGTTCGTCGCCGATTGTTCGTTCATTGCCTTGGCCAAGGTCTTGCCGCACCTTCCGCCGTTTCTGTCTCCGGGTGCCGATGCGGTTGTCCTCGTGAAGCCGCAGTTCGAGCTCGAACCGGGTCGAGTCGGCAAAGGAGGCATCGTGCGCGATGATGAGGCCCGGGCCGATGCCGTCGCTTCGGTGAAAGCGGCTGCAGCGGCCTGTGGGTTTGAGTGCCGAGCCGAGGTGACGTCCCCGATTTCGGGCCGCGATGGTAACGTCGAGTTTCTGCTCTGGCTCCGTTGGATGCCGTCATGACCGAACTGCAAGCTCCCAGCCTCAATGGTAAAGACCGCGCCTTTTTGCGGTCCCTCGCGCACGACCTCAACCCGTTGGTGCAGGTCGGCATGGAAGGAGTGAGCGAGGGCGTGCAAGAAGCCGTCGCGGTGGTGCTCGAAGAGCACGAGCTCATCAAGATTCGCTTTGGGCAGAACTTCGGAGGCGACCGAAAGGAGGCCAGCGCCGCCTTGGCGCAGGCCGTCGGCGCCGATCTCACCCAGGTGATCGGCCGGGTCGCCGTCCTGTACCGGCCGCGCGGCAAAGATCTGCCGACGCGACCGCAGATCAAGCTGCCGACCAAACGTTAGGACGGCCGAACAAGGCTTCTGCGCGGTCGTTTGCTCCCGCGCGTGGCCGACAGCCGGGCTATGCTTGGCGCGATGATGCGCGCAAGCTTGCTCGGTCTCGCGGCTCTGCTGACGCTCGGCTGCCGACCGGGCATCGCGAGCCAGCCGGAT